>NZ_JAQMSY010000262.1:0-30324 GCF_028329095.1 Microcystis sp. CS-574 | reverse complement strand
CCCTAAAATTAGGCTTATCTCTCCTGGGAATTCCCGTTTTGGAAAGAATGTAAATCAGTTATCAGTTTCAGTTATCAGTTATCAGTTATCAGTTATCAGTTATCAGTTATCAGTTATCAGTTATCAGTTATCAGTTATCAGTTGACAGCAAAAAACGACCCAATTCATAATTGATAATTCATAATTGATAATTGATAATTCATAATTGATAATTCATAATTCCCACACCCTACACCCTACACCCTACACCCTACACCCTACACCCCACACCCCACCCCTTGCATTGCGTATCTTTGACAAAAGCGGGTGATATTTTATACCCAGAAAAAGTGTACTATGCTGACGTGAAAAAACCTGACTTTTTGCTAACCTAGATATAGCTCTAATCAGAGCCAATATCTTTGGGGGAAGCTTAGAGATTAATCTAGTTAAACTGACTCATGACGTTATCTTATTGTCGTCTGTTGCCTATTAGCTTTCAGGTGATAACTCGGAGATCGGGAATTAGTACAAAAGTTCAGATTTCCTCTCCGCAGCCCCAGCGTTCCTGTGTAGTCTTAACGAGTAATTTTATCCCAGAGATGTTATCGTTAAAGCGGTCAAATGTCCGAACGTCCTAGAGGATTTTCGGGAAAGAGCATTTGCCCTGTCGTAATCTCAGATAGAACCTTATGAGTCAATCAATTGAAGATAAAGCTATGGCCGATGCTGATGTATCAGATTATACCACAAATAAAATAATTGTCTCTAATTGGATCGCCCCTTGGTCGAAAGGCAATCGGAAAAATCCGTCACCGCAACCAAAATGGGATTTATGGCAACCCCTGCGGCAACGAATTGATCGCCTAGAAATCAATACACCTGAACTAGCTCACAGGATTTGTCGTCTAATTCCGGCTCAATGTCCCTTTGCGCGGAAAATTAACCTATTTAGCTGGACAATTCTAGAGATTCCCCCCCTTTGCAAGCTAAATCCCCTCTACGAAAACCTGATGATGTTAAGATTTCGCGCTCTTTCTTACCTGGCCGATGAATGTGGAGAGGATATCGGTGCTTACTGCTAAAATGGGAGAGTGTCTTTAATCGCCACACCTATGGCCATCATTGCCCTGAAAGCTTGGTATCTGGACAAATACGAACCTATCCGTGAGGTTGTCAAACGTCCCCACGACTTGCGCTTAAGTCGCAATAGTCTCTTAAAATCGGGTTTAAGAGCCGATTTTCTCGATGATAGTCTGACGATACAGGGTTCTGTCTGGTTCCAACGCTATCTAGAAGGGGAAAGGGTGGAATTTTACCTCGAAGGTAGTGGCGGTTACGTCATCTCGAATATTGACCTGATTTCCCAAGAAATTTACTTTACTAAACAGGACCTCAGCACTTGGCTGGATCCCATCATTTATTTTAGCTCCCAAAGCCAATTTAAGGACTCTAGCACCGCTTTAAAAACAGTTTTGACCGAAACCGTCGAAAATCTCAATAAACGCTCCCGTTTGCCCTTAACTATGGAAGAAACGCCTCGAACTGAGGGCAATGTCACCCGGTTGAGTGATAGTCAATTACGCAAAATTCGCAAAAGTTTATTATTTATTGCCGATGCTACGGCGATTAGCCAAAAGGAAACGGAATTACTGCCCAGTCCCCTAGTGGGTGTAGAATTGGGTTATGCGATCGCTTGTAAACAGGGCGGACAAATTCTGCTAACCTATCAAAATCGGGCGGAATTAAAGGGTAAACTAGCTTTTGACCTGCCAAGCTACCAAAAATTAATTTTCTCGGATCTGAGCGAATTGCGTCTCACTTTTCCGCCTTTAATGGCAACTTTATTACAAAAATTCAATCTGATTAGTTAAAAAAATGAGTAGAAAAGCTGACGAGTACGCTGTACATTTGTTCTTGAGCAGTGGACATCGCGAGGAGGTACGTTTTTTGACTATCCAAGAATTTCAAAAGTGGTACAGTAACGAATTAGTTCCGAAAGCCGATTCCAGGGATTTTATCAATGTTCCGATCAGAAATATTCAAGGGGAATATATGGTTTTACGTCCAGCTAGTATCGTTGCTATTCGCGTGGAACCCGTCTTTTTTGGCAGTGTGGAAAGAATCTAATTTGTCGTTATCCCTAAAAAAGATAGTTAGATAGGGAGAATTTTAGAGATTATTGATAATTCTCTCAATGTCAGCTTGAATTTGATTGCTGACTTTGCCTTGCCAGCGTTCTTTTAATTCCCTTAATCCCACTTCTGCGTATTGACAGATCTTATCTAAAACTTCTTTGCCGTCGCTGGGTTGAGGATAGGAATTCTTTTTACAGATAATATAAATTCCTGCGGTTAAAGCTAAAATAACTTCTGGCTCGATTTGGCTAATATTAATTAAATCTTGTCGATTACTCAGATTGATTCCGTAGATACTGAAGTCTTCTTTAATGGCAAAAGCAGCGGCGAATAAATAAGCATCTACCATGCGCTCAAAGGTTTTATTATCTTTTAGTACCTGTAGATAATTTCTGGAAGTTTCCGAGGCATAAATCTTCAAACTGGGATCGATTCTCTGCATTAGTAATTCTCCATCACTTCAATCACGGAAGCATCTTCATCGGCAGCCAAACGGTGTATTTTGAACATATCAGTAGTATAGGGGAGCAGCAGATTTAAAAGTGGATCGGGAAGATCGCGATCCGTGGCTAAAATAATCACTTGGGAGTTTAAATTAGGGAGAGAGTTAATAATATTTTTTTGATGTTCTTTGTCTAAATGGCCAAAAGGTGTATCCATAATTAGGGGAACACAATTATCGGTTATTTGATTTAAACCAGTGATAAAAGCAAAAGCTAAAGCTTCCTTTTCTCCCGCACTTAAGACATCGGGATTTAATAATTTTCCCGTGATGGTACGGATTCCTAAAGTGTATTCGGGAGTGATTTCTACTCCTCTATATTCCTCTGGTTTGTTGGTTACTTGTAAATAGCGATCGCTGGTTACTTGATTAATCATTTTTTGGGAATTATCGATATGCCATTCGATTAATTCGTTAGTGGCATTTTTTAAACCTCTGGCCATTTTAACCTGATTAGATAACATCAGTGTGGTTTGATTTTCACTAGCTAAAATTTCCACTTCTTTGCGTAAATTTTCTAATTGCTTTTCTTTGATTTCAATGTCCTTTTGCAAGCGTTCGATCCTTTCTTCAATCTCCTTAACTTTTTGTTCCGATTCATCAACTTTTCGCCAAATATCCCTCACCGAGTCTTGATTTATTCCCGTGGTTTCCTGTTTTAGCTGTCTCATATCTTGATTAATTTCTTCGATTTCTTCTTCTAAAAGATCTCTTTGTAAAAGCAATTGACTATAATTGCTAAATTTGGCATTATCTCGGATAATTCCCTGTAAATCAATTCTAATTTGATCTTTTTCTATTCTGGTGGTGTTGTCCACTTCTAAGGACTCTAGTTCGGCAATTTGTTGAAGTATAAAATCACGAGAACTTTTATCTAAACAACGACCACATAGACAGCTTTCGTCGTCAAGTATTGCTTTAAAAATTGCTGTAGAATTAGTTTTATAGTTGCTTTTTAAGCTAGTAACTTGCAAATCATCGGCCATTTCCTGCACAAAGTTAATCAGCAAAGGTATCGAAGCTGTTTTTAACCAAGAATCAATAGACTTTTGCAGGTTATTTAACTCAGTTTGTAAACCGATACGCTTTTTATCTAAGTTATGAATTTCCTCTAACTTTTCTCGTAAACTTTCAATCTGAGCAGCTTTTTCTTGAGCGACTTGGTAGATAACTATAGCATCTTTTCCCTCATCTTTAGCATTTTTACGCTGACCTTGTTGCAGATCAATTTCTTCTTCTAATTCTCGCAATTGTTGCAGCTTATCTGTAAATTCCTGACTGGTTCCCTCTGCTTTATTTAAACGTTTTTCTAATTCTTGTAAGGCTTTTTCTGTATCATCGCGCAGATTTCTTAATTCCGGGATACCCAAAACTTTTTCAATTGCTTCTTTTGCTTCTTTAGTTTGAGTTATCTGGGTATATTGTTCAATTTTTAAGCCATCAAAACAGAAAAAATCTCGAATAGATTTAGGAAGCAATGCTTCGATATATTCCCTAGAGTTACTTCTTATGGTTCCATCTTCATAAAATAATGCTTCCTCTAAGCTGAGAGAAGAAGTGCTACCATTAACGTTTAATTTCGCTGTGCGACTGATAAAGTAATTTTTCTCGTTTCTAGTAAAATTTAATTCTACCCGCATTTCTTTTTCTTCTGCTGATGAAGAATCCCCCTCACCTCGATAAAAATAGGTTTTCATAGTCTCTTTAGATACAATATCTACCCCATAGAGACACCATAAAATCGCCGTCATCAGAGAAGTTTTACCGTGGCCATTATTACCGAAGATAATATGAATTTTTCTGTCGGGATGCAGGTTAAAAGTAATATTTTGACTAGGGTAACATTTCCAATTAGTTAAGCGAATTTGTTTCAGTCTCAAAGTCATAGAGTTTATTTATTGTGAGGAGTCGGTATATTTTTCGATAAGTTTGACAATTTTAGGTGATAGCTGCCGATTTTTTAGAGTAATTTTTTCTACTTCTAAAGTCATGGCTTCCTTTAGCAGTTGGGGAGGTATCTCATATTTTTGGGCTATTTCTTTAATTTTAGCAGTTATGTCCATGAATTTTCTGGGGGTTGGGGATTGTCAAGTCTTAATGCTTATTTGCCAAGAGAGCTCTTGATGACGAGAAATTTTATAACAGATCTGAGTAGGTAAGACCATAGTAACTTAATTCTTGGACTAATCTGTTAATAACTGTAGCTTGATTGCTGGCTGCCCGGGCAAAATCAATAACTCTTTTGATCTCCGATGTAATTAATTTTACCTCACTATCGCTCCAAGGGTTAAGACATCGATTCAAGTTGCTTTTTTCTTGGCCACCAGCTGCCGGGATAATTTTGCTGCGACGTTGAATAAATTGACGAGGAGAAGCATCAGCAGCGAGGATAATTCCTGGACTGACTTGTGTTATATCAACTCTCTCATCAAGACATTTTACTGTCACTAATGCGTCAGTATTTCCCGAAGACAACTGTGATAATAACACAACTCGATCGCTGTCTAAGGAACTAGAGCGAGCGATTCTTTTTCCCTGACGCACCAATCGGGTACCAATCTAAACAAGGTAGATAAATTTTTTTCAATGAGATTATGGCGATCGCTACGGTATTCTTCTAATAAGTCTAATTGTTGTAGTGACAATTTAAATTCCTCCTCGATCTCGTTTTAAGTCATAAATCACTTTTTCATAACACCAGCTTTTACTACGTTGGGGATTTCTCAATCTAATACTTAAAAGTAATCGAGTCGCTAAAGCTTTATCTCCATTCACGAGGGTTAAAAGTTCTCTTTCTAAGTAGAAAAGTTGCTGCTGACTGATTGGCAAATTTTGACGATTATTTTTAGAAGTAGCTCTTTTCGGTTTAGTGGGGGATAAAGATAGGGTATCGACCAACCACCAGATAGCTACAGCTAACCCCAACAAAAGCACCCCAGTAAAAGAGTATAAAACGATGCCTAGTAAATTCATTAATCAATTCCCGTGTTTGTTAATGATCAAGGTTTTAGGCTAATCTACCCTACACAAAAACACCACAAAAGCTAAAATAGATAGCTGACAGTGATTCTGAACATGATAGCAATATAGAATAAACCGCCTTGTATTACCGTCTTCTTCTTGATTTTAACACCCTAGAAAACGGGTTAATTGCCTTAACACCCGAACAAAGTCATTATCTTAAAAAAGTTGTTCGTTTAAAATCCCATGACCGTTTTATTGCCCTAAATGGACAAGGACAAGCGTGGTTAGCGGAAATAATTGATAATTCTGCCCATCTTTTAGAAGCGATAAACGAAACTAGCGAACTACCAGTACAAGTGAATTTAATGGTAGCAATTCCCAAAAATGGCTTTGATGATATTGTTCGCGCTGCCACCGAATTAGGAGTTTATCGGATTATCCCGCTGCTGACAGAACGCGGTTTAGTTAATCCTAGTCCTCAAAAAATTGACCGTTGGCGAAAAATTGCCCGGGAAGCTGTAGAACAATCAGAAAGACAGATTATTCCCATAATCGAAGAACCACAGCCATTTTTAGCCATCCTTAAGCGGGGAGCTAACCCACAGACAACTTGTTATATTGGTGTTACGCGTAGAACAGTGGCCCCGCTACTTTCTCAATTGCAAACATCAACCGAGATAACCATGGCCATCGGACCGGAAGGGGGATGGACGGAGGCAGAAATAGAACAAGCAATCGCCGCTAATTTTCTACCTGTATCACTGGGAAAACGCATTTTGAGAACAATTACCGCTCCCTTAGTGGCTCTCGCTATCATTAACGCCTATTTAGACAGCTAATTGACTACAGTTTTTATGACCAAGACTAGCAATCGAGATAACTGAAATCCTTTCGCTTCTTACCCAAAGCAAGAACTAGCAGCAGTTCCCCGGTGGTCAGATTTTCCCTTTTTTGTCGAAACCACCCTGGACTGGGATACCGCCTTGCAACCCGATAGCACCCTCATATTCCTCGAAAAAACTCGCCCTAGCGCAACTTTATGACCTCTAGTAGCCCTTCTAACCCCTCTTTTGACTGGTTTAACCCCTCGCCCCAGCAAGACAGCGATTTACTGGCACAAATCGGCTTTATCCCCGGTGTCAAAGAATTTCTCACCCTGCGACAGGTTCACGCCTTGGAACACGCCACCGTCTGGGTATTAAGCGAAATGGCTGCCCGTCGTCAATCGCCTTTTGACCATTCCCCCGCAGATAACGAGGCCCTGGGGGGACTGTCCACCGATAGGGGTTTTTATCTCTACGGACAGATTAATACAAATGAACTGCAAATTGCGGCCAAACAGGCGCTCCGTCGTCTCAAAAATGGCGAGGGGCAATTGGCATTACATCCGCGTTGTGGCACCAATTTATCGGTAACTTTAGCCTTAACCGCTGGCTTCGTCTTAGGGACTCATCTTATCTTCCCCAGAGGTCCGATTTCTCAGTTATTAGGCTTAGGTTTAGCCACTGCCACCGCTTTTCAAATCGGGCCAGATGTGGGAATGTCGGCCCAAAAATACCTGACTACGGCTATTCCCTTTAACTTAACAATCGTTAACATTGCACCAAAGGCAGACCTATGGGGACGTTCGGGGCATTTCGTGGCAGTGGAGTGGCAAGATTTGCAATAAAACTTAAAGTAAAAACCCTTTCGGCAAACTCGCTCTGATTGTAACCTGTTAACTAAACCCTAAAAAAAAACAACAGCTATGCCTGGAATCGAACGCGGAGCCGAAGTTAGAGTCAAACGGAAAGAGTCTTACTGGTACAACGATGTAGGAACCGTAGCCAGTGTTGACAAAAGTGGTATCCTCTATCCCGTTATCGTCCGTTTTGATACTGTTAACTACCACGGTTTTAGTGGTAGCGCCGGTGGACTGAATACCAATAACTTCGCTGAAAGTGAATTGGAACTCGTTAAGGCTGCCCCCGCTAAGAAATAAAGCTGACTAAAATTCAGCCTATCATCACCGACTGACTGACAGGAATTCTCTCTTGTTGGTCGGTTTTTTTATAGCTGTCAGTTATCAGTTATCAGTTATCAGTGAACAGTGAACAGTTTACTGATATTACATTTTGGGCGCATCGCTTGCGCCCCAACCATATAAAAACTGACTAATAAATTATTTAAAATTTGCTTTAACCTTTAGCCCACAAGAGTTAATTAGTTTAATTATTCTAGATAAGTTCTTAAATGCTTGACAAAATATATTGAATAATTTATAATATTAAGTAACCAAAAATCATGATAATGTGCTATGGACATAATCGGTTTTGAGGTGTTTGAAAAATAGTTTTTCAGTAATCAAATCTGGAATTTATGAGCATTTTAGAACTGATAGAAAAAAGACTAGAAGAAAACTTTGCCCTCCACGAACAATACCTAAACCCCCAGATGGTTAGGGTACTAAAAACGATCGGCTATGATCGCCACTACGTTAAAGCCCAAGGTCCGTACCTATTCGACAATCAGGGGGAAAAGTATCTGGACTTACTGAGTGGTTTTGGTGTTTTCGCCCTCGGACGCAATCACCCCAAGATCGTGCAAGCTTTACAGGAGGTATTGACGGCAGCATTACCCAATTTAGTCCAATTGGATGCTTCTATCCTAGCGGGATTGCTGGCCGAACGGTTAGCAGCGATCGCCCCTCCCGGATTAGAACGAGTTTTCTTTGCTAATTCCGGCACAGAAACTGTCGAGGCCGCCATTAAATTCAGCCGCTACGCCACCGGACGCAGCCAAATTGTTTACTGTCAGGGAGGCTACCACGGGTTAACCATGGGTTCCCTTTCCGCCACTGGCGATCCCCATTATCGCCAGGGATTTGGGCCTTTTGTCGCCGATTTTAAGGAAATACCCTTCGGCGATCTGACCGCACTCGAAAAAGCTCTAATTAACCAAGACGTAGCGGCTTTTATTACCGAACCGATCCAAGGTCACGGGGTGAGAATTCCCGAACCGAACTATCTCCCGGCGGCGGCTGCCCTTTGTCGTCGTTATGGCACTCTTTTTGTAGCCGATGAAGTGCAGACCGGTTTGGGCCGGACCGGCAAAATTTGGGCAGTGGAACATTGGGGGGTAGAACCGGACATTTTATGTGTTGCCAAGGCTCTTTCGGGCGGTTTTGTGCCAGTGGGAGCGGTTCTCTGTCGTCGCTGGATCTTTGATAAAGTATTCGATCGCATGGATCGTTCTGTGGTTCACGGTAGCACTTTTGGTAAAAATAATCTGGCCATGGCCGCCGGTATTGCCACTTTACAGGTGATTGAGGAGGAAAAATTAGTCGAGCGATCGGCTTTGATCGGTCAACAAATTATCGCAGAACTGCAGCCCCTCGTAGATCAGTACGAATGTTTGCAGGAAGTGCGGGGATTGGGTATGATGATCGCCTTGGAATTTGCCGAGCCGAGCAGTTGGTCACTAAAAGCCGCCTGGAAAATGCTAGAAACCGCCAATAAAGGGCTATTTTCCCAGTTAATCGTCGTTCCCCTCTTTACCCGTCATCAAATCCTCTCCCAGGTTTCCGGCCACGGCATGAATATCATCAAGTTTATCCCCCCCCTCACCCTCTCCGATGAGGATTGCCGTTGGCTTGTCACCGCCGTTAAAGATGTGGTCGCTGATGCACATCGCTTCCCAGGGGCCGCTTGGGAATTCGGCAAAACCTTGGCCAGTCAAGCTATCCGCCAAAAAACCGCCAAAAAATAGTTAATATGTCCAGTTTGTTTCATCCCCTCTGCGGTAGTAATCTTAGTACCCTATTACGTTTATTTTTGACTAATGGCGGCATCGATCGCCCCAATTTGGCCCCAGCAACCCTGGCGCTGGCAGTTACCCTAGCGCGACTGCCTTTTTCTACCCTAGAACGAATTTTAATGACAGGGTTTTATGAGCGCCGCGTGCAGGTAAAAGCACCCATTTTTATTGTCGGCTATTGGCGCAGCGGCACGACCCATCTGCACAATTTACTCGGTCAATCGGAGCATTTTGGCTATATTTCGCCCCTAGCGGTGGGATTACCCTGGGATATACTCGGCATCGTCCGCTTATTTCAACCGCTGCTAGAATTAGCTCTACCAAGCGATCGCCATGTGGATAACGTCGCCGTTACTCCCAATTCACCCCAAGAAGACTCGATCGCCCTGGCCAGCATGATCCCCCTTTCCTACTACCATGGTTTATACTTTCCCCAACGTTTTCAGTACCATTTCGAGCGAGGGGTTTTTTTTCAAGGCTGCAGCGAGAAAGAAATCGCCAATTGGCAACGTTGGCATACTCATCTATTAAAAAAAGTTTCCATCCACCAAAAAGGCAAACAATTACTACTCAAAAACCCCGTTTATACGGCACACATCGCCAGATTGCGAGCTATCTGGCCCGATGCTAAATTTATTCATATCTACCGCAATCCCTATCTAGTTTTTCCCTCAACCCGCCACTTTTTCACCCGCATCCTACCGGAACTAGCACTGCAACCCTACGATAATTTATCTATTGATGTCATCGAGCAAGCGATTCTGAAAAGTTATCCCCCAATGCTTAATTCTCTCCTGGGAGATAGTGCCGATTTACCCGCCGATAGTTTTGTAGAAATTCGTTTTGAAGATTTAGAAAAAGACCCCCTAGCACAAATCGAGAAAATTTACGATCAACTGCAACTTCCCGACTTAAAAATAGCTATGCCTCGCTTTGAGAAATATATCGCCAGTCTGCAAGGATATAAAAAAAATAATTATCCCCCAGAACCAAAAGCGATCGAGTTAGTCGAATCCCATTGGCTGCCATTTATTCAACGTTGGAATTATTTTTAGTTATCAGCTTTTTCAGTTATCAGTTATCAGTTATCAGTTATCAGTTATCAGTCATAATTCATAACTCATAACTCATAACTCATAATTTAATATGAAATATCTTAAATTTATCTTTCTGGGTTTAGGTTTTGTTTTACTAGGGGTAATTTTGCGCCAAACAAATCTGCAAGAAGTTTGGCAACAAATCACCCTAGTCGGTTGGTGGGGAATGACATTAGTGATTATTTTTTATTTCCTAGAATTTCTCACCGATGTTTTTACTTGGCAACTAACTTTTAAAAGTATGCCTATCCAACCTAGATGGACAATTCGCCTATTATTAATTTACATGGTAGGGGCAGCCTTTAATCGCGTGACTCCCTTCGCTTCGTTGGGAGGAGAAGGTTTTAAAGCAGTGATGTTAAAAACTCACTATCAGATTAGCTACAAAGAAACCAGCGCCTCGATTATTTTGACCAAGACGTTAAATACTGCTTCCCTTGTCTTCTTTGCAATTATCGGTTTTTTTCTGCTCCTAGCTTCCCCAAAATTTTCTAATTCTTTTAAAACTTTTACCGGATTAAGTCTTGCTATATTCTCCAGTTGTATTCTGATATTTTTCTTGATTCAGCGATTCCGTTTATCCTCCAGAATAGTTAATCGATTAGGTCATTCTTTTTTAGGCGATCGCCTAGCCAAACCTTTAGAAAATCTTCGCAGTGTCGATGATCGTTTAGGAGAATTTTACCGGAATCTGCCCCTATTTAGAAATGGCTTGATCGTCGGTTTTCTCAATTGGCCCCTCGGAGTTTTAGAAATTTATGTTTTAATGCAATTTCTCCAACATCCGATCACTTTTGCCGATGCTTGGTTATTTGATTCTGTTGCCCAATTGGTACGCGCTGGAACCTTTTTTATTCCCGCTAATATCGGTACTTTAGAAGGTTCTTTAGTGCTGCTGGGTGCTTCCTTAACCGGCAGTCTAGAATTAGGTTTAGCGATTTCTGTAATTCGCCGGGTTAAAGATATTCTCTGGATTATATTAGGTTTATTGATCTGGTGGTTATTTTCCCTAAGACCGACTTTACCCGATCGCTCTTCAAAATAATCTCAATCATACTAAATCCGTTGAGTATAGGTAACATATCAGGAGAGGCACTCACGTACTCATGTACTCATGCAAAAAGGGGAATAAATAATCAGTCTTTAATAACCAGATTTAGTATTATCAGTAACTTTTAAATTAGTACAAATATATGAACAACTGCGTGTAAGCATCCCACCGAAAAGCTAATGCGCGGGGGTTTGGGGGCGGCGCCACGCCCCCAACGGGGGGTTTGGGGGGTAGAACCCCCCAAAAGTCTGGATTGAGGACAAAAAATCTAGAAAGCACAGTTTTTAAAAATTCGCCTGGTTAAAGATATTCTCTGGATTAGCTTAGGTTTGTTGATCTGGTGGTTATTTTCCCTAAGACCGACTTTACCCGATCGCTCTTCAAAATAATCTCAATCAGTCAACTCCCGATTATTCATCCTGTAATTTTTCACGCACATTGCGAACAATCCGCGATAATTCAGTCTTTTCATCGACGCTAATTTTAGTCGGGGAACCACTAATAATCCGCTCGTAATTGCGGAAAGAATCCTTGATATCCGCCCCGTCCTGACTGATAGTATATTCACGAATGCCTTTATCGTGCCAAGAACCGCGCATCTTAAAGACGTTAATCGCTCGCGACATTTCGCCGCGAATTTCCACATACTGCAACATTAAAATCGTGTCGGTAATCGTAGAAATATGGGATTCAGTGATCGAGTGCGCTCCCATAAATTGGTCGGTGGTATTGGTGAAAAATCCCGTAATTTCCTCCTGTTTGGCGTATCCTGTCACCCCGATCACAAATTGCCGAAAAGCATTATTTGTCACCCCGCGAGCGAGCGCCGATAGAGAATCGATGGCAATGCGGGAGGGTTTAAATTCCGAGATTTCCGACTTAATCATCTGTAAATGGTCTTCTAATCCCGCCGATTCGGGGTAAGAACACAATAATTTTAATAATCCCTTGCGTTCCATCTCCTCAAAATCGATCCCCCAAGAAGAAGCATTTCGGGACAATTGGGCGCGAGATTCTTCATAAGCGAACAAAATCGCCCGCTCACCGCGCCTACAGCCTTCTTCCAGAAATTTACTGACTAAGAGAGTTTTACCCGTACCTGTTGCTCCTGTAGCCAAAATAATCGAATCCTTGAAAAAACCGCCTCCACACATATCATCAAGGGTTTTTACTCCCGAAGAAATGCGGACATTAGAGGAGCGCTGAGTTAAACGCATCGCACCGAGGGGGAAGATATTAATGCCATCATTGGTGATAGTAAAGGGATATTCCCCCTTCATGTGGGTTGTTCCCCGTAATTTGAGGATTTCTGCGGTTCTGCGTCGCCTTTCTCCCTCTAGCACGTTCCGCATAATTACCACATTATCAGAGACAAATTCCTCTACACCAAAACGGGCCACCGCTCCGTATTCTTCGATACGTTCCGTGGTCATAATTGAAGTCACTTCTAATAATTTTAACCGGGCCACGAGCCGAAAAATTTCTCGCCGCACCACTGATGCCGCTTCGTACTGCTGAAAAACGGCAGTTACAGAGTCAATTGATACCAGTTTGGCTTTATATTTGGTAATTGCGTATTGAATGCGCTCGATTAGGGCCGAAAGATCAAAACTACCCACCACCTCTTGACCTTCCGGATCCGGGGAAGCATCGAGAATAAATAATTTACCCTGGTCAATTAATTCTTCTAAATCCCAACCAAAACTATAGGCATTTTGGATAATATCGGTGGGAGATTCTTCAAAAGTAACAAACAGGCCCGGATAGTCAAAATACTTGATCCCGTGGTAGAGAAATTGCACAGCAAGCAGGGTTTTTCCCGTGCCAGAAGTGCCACTAACTAAGGTAGTTCTCCCCATGGGTAAACCACCGTGAGTGATCTCATCAAAACCTTCAATTAGGGTTCTAATTTTGCGAACACCTTTCGGTTTAATCGGTGGATTCGATTGGCTATTAGAGTTAGATTGAGTCATTATTTATCCAGCGAGTATTTAAAGAGTAGGATTTTTATCTAATTTTTCCACAGAAACATATCAAGCCTGACTAAACACTTTACATTATCTCGATTTCCATTGACTCTTGACTTTCCCCTAGAGGTACTATATTAAGCCCCGATCATTTCTTCTTCAATCAATATAACCCGTCTAATCAACTATGGACAAAGACCTAGCTATCATTTTCTCGTTCACGAATTTCCTCGTATAGTAAGTCTAAACCGATCAGAACCTTCTCTCGATCGGACAAATCACCAATAATTTTCCGCACCGGGGGAGGGAGGACTTTCGCAAGGGTAGGAGTAGCGAGAATCTTGTCTTCCTCCGCTAGTTGCGGGTTTTTCAGCACGTCAATCACCTTGAGCGCATACACTCCCTGAAATTCCTCTTCTAGGATATTTTTCAGGGTTTTTAAGGCACGCACGGAGTTGGGGGTGTTCCCGGCGACGTACAGTTTTAAAACATAGGTTTTTTTAAAGACGCTCATAGGTTAAGATCAAAGGGGCTGGGGATACGAGTTTATTGTTATTTATGGGAGAGATTTTAGTCTATTCCCAATAATAAATCATAAGGGATATCCTCGCGAGGTATGGAACGACGGTACATTTCCCCCAAGTGAGCAAGGATATCAATGAGAGCGAGACGATAATCTAGGAGAATTTCCTCACTTCTGCCTTCTAATTTTAACTGTTGGGAAAATTCGTCCATTAACTCCATGTGAATTTCCAGAATTTGCGACACTGAGAGATCGGTAAAAAAGACATTATTAACCAATTCATCGATCGCTTGATTAATCGGATAATCCTGTTGGAAGTAATTTAAAATAATCTCCCGATAATCTCTTCTTAATTCCCGCAGTAATTCTTTTTTTTCCTCCGGGGCAAGATTGCGATAGAATAGCTGCGGGTTGCGTTTGTAGTAAACACCTAAATAGCCGAGTCTTTCTTTTAATTTTTCTGCTAAACGGCGCTGTTGTAGGAGGAGAAAACTGTGATTATTTTCCACGGGATTCGGTTGGTTAACAATCGTAGTACGCTCGGAAAAAGAGCAATTAGGAGCTAAATGGAGAAATCGAGCGATCGCTTGGTCGATGACCGAGGTGATGCTGTCTAATTCCTTGACGGTGATTTGTAATTCGGCACTATGATAGAGACAGGTGGGAGAGTCATTCATCTCAGGAGCGATGTTCTTGTCAGCGACAATGATCACTACTGGCAGTAAAATCCCCCCTTCGTAGAGTTGATTAAAAGTCGGCTGTAGGGAAGGATGAAAGACCACCAGCAAACAATCGATTTTTTCCTTCTCTGCCTCGATATTAGCCAATAGTTCGCTAGAAGATGACCCCAGGGTTAGATTATACCGTTCATTAGCCAATAAAGCCGTCAAAGAATTAACCAGCCCCAGAGGTGAACTCACCCCCGTTAAGGGTGAGTCCGTTGGGACAAAAGCATAAATAGTCAGTCTCGGAGGCAACGTTTTCTCACCCGCAAGGTAGATAGAAATTGACAAACAATAGGTTAGGCTTTCTCTGTTGAGAAGACAACCCCCCGCCATCAGCTAAGGGAAGTTAAAGGTTAACTTTGCTTTTTGGCAGTAGGTATCGTAGTTAATTGTAATCAATGGAGCGGTTCTCTAGATGAGCGAGCGTCATAATCAAGATAAATTCAAGTTCTAGGACGACTAATAGTTTGGCCATCAGTTTGTTAATTAGGGCTGGCTGAATAAATCTAAAAACCTTGTTGGATAAGACTTTTAGACCTTTTTGAAATCCAAAAGTGCCGGGGATGGGAGTGATCAGGGGGAAAATTCAGGGACTTTTGCCCTGAAAATTAGGTAATTGACCACCTGAAAATCGGTAAAACCCTATACCCTAGACCCTACACCCTGCCCCCACCGAAAAACTTTTTGCCGCAAACCCTAATTATGCCCTAAAGCTACCGCCACCGCCCCCTAATTATCCCCATGCCTAGCGTTACCCTCAGTCTCCATCACTTTAATCAATCCGTCACTACCTGTGAATTAATTGTTGACAGGGCTAGTCTTTTAGATTTAATTAACATCGGCAATCCGGAAGTGATCGTGGTGGTGGATGAGAGGTATTGTCCCCTAGGACTGATTGAGAGTCAAGCCCTGATCGCTTACCTCCTCTATCAACAGCAGTACCCCGAAACCAGAAACCCCTCCCCCAACTGTCTGGATCTGAGCGGTTGGCTGCGTCCAATTATCCCTCTTAACTCGCGCATGGCCGTGAGTGAATTTCTGGCCACCCTGACGGGAGAAGCGATCGCAAAAGCCCCTATTTTAGTCGATGCTCAGGGGAAACTGTTAGGACGCTTAGACACGGGCAAACTTCTCCAATTTTGTCTCGGGCGTTCGATTCTCGATGATCCCCCCCCGCAGCTCCGCATCAGCGATCGCATCCCCCCCCGCAGCGATCGTCCTCTGGAATTTCTGGAACAATTACCGCTGCCGCTGCTGCTCTACAGTCCAGAAGCAGGGATTTTATACCAAAATCAGGCTTGGTGTCAACAAATCGGGGCAGCTTTCCCCGCTAATATCGATAACTCTGCCTTGGCTTTAGTTAATGACCCCCTAACCCTCCCATCCCCCACTCCCCCCCTGTTTCCCCAGCGTCTGGAAACGCTGACATCGGGTTTAACTAAGACTTGGCGCCTGTTATCCGTGCCGTTAAATTTAACGGATAATTATCCTTTGATCGAGAAAGCTTCAGGACTATGGTTACTGTTAGCCACCGATATCACCGAACAACAGCAATATTGTCAGGAATTAGCGGTTAAAAATGCCGATCTAGTCCATTTAAATCGTCTTAAGGATGAATTTCTCGCCTGTGTTAGCCATGAGTTTAAATCGCCCCTCACCGCCGTTATCGGTCTCTCCAGTCTGCTCCGGGAACAAAAAATCGGTGAACTTAACCCCCGACAGTCCAAATATGCCGATTTAATCTATCGCAGCGGTCGTCAGTTGATGGCTTTGGTTAATGATCTCCTCGATTTAACCCGCCTAGAGACAGGACAACTACAATTAACTTTATCTAGAGTCAAAATCGATCGCCTCTGTCAACGGGTGTACGATATCATCGTCGATAAGTATCCCCAACGTCTCGATCTCCCCAGCAGCTATCGTCTTGACATCGAATCGGGGTTAGACTATGTTCTGGCCGATGAGGCCCGTTTACAACAGATGTTAGTGCATTTGTTAGATAATGCGGTAAAATTCACCATTGATGGCGGTAATTTGGGCATTAAAGTCAATCGTTGGGAAAATTGGCTGGCTTTTACCGTCTGGGACACGGGTATCGGTATTCCCGAAGAATCCCAGCATCTGATTTTTCAGAAATTCCAACAGCTAGAAAGTCCTTTCACCCGTCAATTTGAGGGCGCAGGTTTAGGTTTGGTCCTCAGCCAAAAATTAGCACGCTGTCACGGTGGCGATCTATCTTTTGTCTCCAAAGCTCGGGAAGGTAGTGAATTTACTTTACTACTGCCGGTTCATCCCCAAGGTGCCGAGCAGGAGTCCGCTACTCCCCAGCGTCTGGTGTTGGTGGTGGAAGCTAATCCCCAAGTGATCGAACAGTTTGTCGATCGCTTGAGTGAATTGGGATTAAAAGCCATTATCGCCCGTAGCGGCACTGAGGCGATCGAAAAAGCCCGGCAGTTAAAACCCCGTTGTGTTTTTCTCAATCCTAATCTACCCCTCTTGTCCGGTTGGGATGTGTTAACGCTGCTGAAATCCCATCCCCAAACCAAAGATATAAAAGTTATTGTCACCGCCGCCGATTCCGATCGCAACCGCAGTCAACAGCAAGGGGCCGATAGTTTTCTGGTTCCACCAATCACCTCGGCAGCCCTGCAAGCTTGCCTGAATCTGACCGTTTCCCCTGTTCCTAGCCGAAAACAGCGCACTGCTCCGACTCTGCTGCGTTTACACGGTCATTATGCCCCCAATTTCTCCGATTTATCTTCCTTTAGCTGGATTTGGAATAATCAATTAGTTCGGGAAAATTATCGTTTTATCGAGGCCGATAGTTGCGAACAGGCGGAACTTTTAGCCACTGTCTGGGAGGTGGACGCTATCTTAATCGATAGTTCGATCGCGGAAGATTTATACTCTTATCTGCAAACCTTGAGCGAGTCGCAAACCCTCGCTAATTTACCCCTAGTCACCCTTGATGTGGCTGTCACCGAGGTGGCCAATCAAATCCCCGGTTTAGTCGTTTTTCCCTGTTTGGCTCCCCCAACGGAAAACCGCATTGAACAGCTATTAAAGGTAATCGAGACTGCTGATCTGGCTTTTTCTCGCCACAAAGAACAGTAAGGGTAAGTCGGGCCAGTCTTGGGATGACAAGCAATGTCGATGCTCTAGCCCGATTTTCCCCAGAAGTTGGCGCTAAAGCGCAACTACAAACCTTAACTCAACCTAGAGATTATTAACTCAATTTTCTCAAAAAAATCGACCAGCTGTTAGGTGAAAAAAAGAGAAGAACCGAGAACATTAACGCACCCTACAAATTAAGATGGTGCGTCACGGCGCGATCATAATTTAATTATTAACAAATTTCCTTTAAATACGCGCCTAACACACCCTAAAAGCTTGATTTAAGAGAAGTAGAATCCTTTATTTAGTCAATAAGTTAACATATAATTGAGTTAAGACATTCTCATTCAACGATTTTCCCTATGCCACAAGCTCAGGAACCGAACGATAAAAATTATGAAGTGGAGCGTCAATTGAGGAGTCTTAATCGGCGCCTGGAGCGTCTGGAAGATACCCAAGTGACAGGAAGAGAGCTAAACCGGAGTTTTGATCGGATCTATGAGGAAATTGATCATCTTGAAGATAAAGTTGATCGGCTTCAATCGAATTTTGAAGAGTTTCGTGATGAGATTAACCAAAAATTAGATACGATTTTACAACATATTACGGGGATCAATTAAATGGTGATTACCAGATTGACAAAGATTGCTGCGGGGGTTATTGGTTGAGAGATGAAGATTAACGATGGTATCACTCCCTAGTAGTGACAGTATCGGTGCGAGTGCCGATTTAGCAGTGCGAGAGAAAATTGTTATAATAACTAAAAAAACTCACTACACCATTCTCAAGGAGGAAAAGATGTCTCAACTCTCTATTCAATCAGATCTGGTCGAGGATAAAATTCAGGCTAGGCTCGTTCATCGCGTCGCCTCAATTATTGATTATTTTATCAAGAATGAGAGCTTATTAGAAGATTTAAATAGAGACGAAATGGTTGCGTATTTAATGAAGTTACTAAGCCAAAATTTTTCTTCTTCAGAATTAGAAATGATGTCCGATGAAAATCTAACTCAGAAAATTAGGCAAGTTTTGGGAGTACAAGCAATGGCGGGAATGCTGAAGGATTTAACTGCGGAACAAATGGCAGAGTTTGACGCAGTGATCGCAAGTTTTAGACAAAAATATTAAATAGTCGTGGGTTATCTACTCGATACTAACATCGTCACAGCTATTCTCAAAGACAACCAAGTAGTTGTTGAGAAATTAAGTGAAGTAAGACTACAAGGAAATGATGTTTTTATAAGCTGTATTACCTATTTAGAAACTGAGGCTGGATTATTAGCAGTTAAAGCAACGAATAAGTTAGCAAGATTTCAGGATTTGTGCCGCACTGATTTAAGAGTATTGTTATTAGATACAATGGAAATTGTCCATGAAGCCGCAGCAATTTGTGCTGATTTAAGGCGCAAAGGAACCCCCATACAAATGGCTGATATTCTCATTGCAGCAACAGCTATTAGCCATAATCTCATCCTCATTTCTGATGACTCAGATATGCTGAGAGTTCAGAGATTAACCGTAGAAAATTGGCTGCGATGATTTAGGGAGATAAGCTGTTCATCATTTAAATTGGTATTTGAGGTTGCGGGGGAGCAGGGAGAGAGTGAGTTTCGCAGTTTGCTTTATAACATCCTAATAAGTAGTCATGCAAAATAAATTTCCTAGTGAAGATAGGCAAAAGGCAAAAGGCAAAAGGCAAGAGCTTTATCAAAATGTGTAATTAATTTTGCTTAGGTACTTACCCAGTTTAAATGCGCTACAGCTTAATACTATTATATCCTTGATTTCCCCTCCTTGAGGAGGTGGAGCGGGTCGGGGAAATGTCAAATCTTATTACTGAAACAATTAGGCTGAAACTAATTCAAATTTAACCTTTATTTTTAGGGCTGTAGCGATGAGATTTAGCAACAAAAAAGAGTTTCCTTCATAGTCAGCATTTTCTAAGGCTTCAATAATAGATTCATCAGTATTAATTAATTCTGCTAAAGCTTTTGTTGAAAGATGATGTGTTTCCTTAATCTTAAATATTTTTCTGGCTACTTCGTCATCAATACGAGCCTTTTCTAATTCTAATTGACGTTCTGGATTATTAGCATAATAACGTTGGTAAAGAATTTGTAAGCCATCGGCTGTCGTTTGGTGTGTATTCATATCAACTCCTGAAAATAGGTGTGTAATTCGGGATTTTTTTCAAATTTAGCTTTGTTTTTAATTGCTTGCTCGATTTCCAGTGGTAGAACTTCTTTTTCTTTAATTATACCATGAGAAATGACCACAGCTTTGTTTTTATAAAAGAAATAAAGAATTCTATAATTTATTCCTTTAAAATTAACTCTCAATTCATAAATTTTGTCCCGCAAAAAGTCTGCTTCTGGTCTGCGTAATTCATATCCTAGTTCTGCCAGTCTTTGTAATTTGATAAAGCATTTGTTTTGAGCTTTGCCAGGAAGACTATCAAGCCATTCTATAATTGGTATATTACCTCTTTCATCTTGGTAAAAAATAAGTTGTATTTTTGGCATATTAAAGCTTTTATATATGTGAGTTTTCTAACAAATGATAAATTAAATAGTGTCAAGTATCGAGTTCCCCAAAAGCTGATGTTTCCGTGAGCAAAACCCCTAAAATTAGACTTGACAAAAGACCTGAGATTGTTATATTTTACAGGTAACAAGCTTTTAAACGAGAGAGCCACGCCCCACGCACCAATTATATCATTCATTCTGCCTGAATATCAAACAGGAACTAGAAACCTGTTACTAGGGAGAGATTACTGCGGGGGGGATATTCGGTAGCAGTTAAATAATCATAATAAAAACCACTCCAGACACAGTGGTGGCTCTTGTCGGGTGCGTTAGTGATAGCGTAACACACCAATTTTCTTAAGATGCTGCGTTACGGCGCGATCATAGTTTAATTATTAACAAATCTCCTTTAAATACGCGCAAACACGCACCCTACAAGCTACTAACAAGGCTCATTTTGACTCGTTGATTAAGGGCAGTGGCAATTTTTTGTAGCATTATTAGGGGATTGTCTTGATAGTCAGCGTCTTCTAGATCTTCAATAACGGATTGCTCAACATGGATTAGGTCGGCTAGTTGTTGTTGAGTTAATCCAGCATTCATACGAGCGTCATAAATCAATTGTGCGATTTCTGAGTTGAGGGATTCTAGGGCAATTTGTTCTTTGATTGTGGGATCGTCTGCAATCATTTGGTGAATGATTTTTACGGCATCTGTGGTTTTAGGCATTGTTTATTTCTCCTTGATAAGTATGAAGTTCTGGATTTTGTTTAAATTGTGCTTTTCTTTGGATAATTCTCTCGATGTCTTGTGAGGGAACGGCGGAAGTTTTTTTGATAAGAGCATGACCAATAATTGCTATATTTTGACCATGATAAAAATAGAGGATTCGATATTGTATGGTTCCCTGTTTGGCTCTAAGCTCCCAGATATCATTTCTGAGATAATCGGCAGCAGGGCGGCGCAGTTCATGACCTTGTGCGGCAAGTTGTTCGATTTTGGTTATACATTTGGCAAATCCTTTTTATCAGTTTTGAGTAATTTCTGAAGCCACTCAACAACGGGTGAGATGCCTTCTACTTCTTGATAAAAGATGATTTTTGTCTTTGGCACGTTTCTTTTGAAATAGTATGCGATGAAAAATCAATAAATGCAATCAGGTGATGGTTATGGGTATCGAATTGCTGGATAGCTCATAACCTCGTTGAAAAGAATTATGCGATCGCCCCTTGTTTATCTCCTAAATTAAACTTAGAAATTCCGCGATAATAGACATCAACATCGTTAAGTATCGAGTTCCCCAAAAGCTGATGTTTCCGTGAGCAAAACTCCTAAAATTAGACTTGACAAAAAACCTGAGATCGTTATATTCTACAGGTGACAAGCTTTTAAACGAAAGAGCCACGCCCCACGCACCAATTATATCATTCATTCTGCCTGAATATCAAACAGGAACTAGAAACCTGTTACTAGGGAGAGATTGCTACGGGGGGATATTCGGTAGCAGTTAAATAATCATAATAAAAACCACTCCAGACACAGAGGGCATAGTGGCGGCTCTTGTCGGGTGCGTTAGTGATAGCGTAACGCAGCAATTTTCTTAAGATGGTGCGTTACGGCGCAATCATAATTTAATTATTAACAAATTTCCTTTAAGTACTCGCAAACACGCACCCTACAAGCTATCAAAAGAGTCAGGCTTATCCAAAGAATGGACGATTTTATGGATTGGATTAGGGAAAAAATCTATAAACTTCTCTTCTGTGTAAGAATCGACTAAAGATCAGTTCATCGTTAATAATTGCAACACCAATGCGATAATCTCCTATTTTGATACGATAAAAACCCTGATAACCTTTAAGCTTTTTGAGGTTTTTTATATCATCCAGTGTTTGAGCTAATTTGCATTCATTGACAACAGTTTTGATCTCAGATAATAGTTTTTGATCTTTAATTTTTCTTAAGTCTTTGGAAAATTTAGCTACAAATTGAATTTTCATTCAGCTTCTCCATTGAGAATAGCAAAAACTTCTTCTTCTGGAACAAATTCACCATTTAATCCTTCCATAATAGCATTAGCTAAACCAATATCTTCTAAGGCTTCGATAACAATTTCATAAAATAGTTCCCGTTTGTTTTGCATCATTTCAATGAGGATTTCGGTTAGGATTTCTTTGGTTTTTTCTTCAGTAATGATCGATGACATTGCGGTTAGTCCTTTGAATTATGAATTATGAATGGGGAGCGAGGTAACAGGTAACAAGCCAGAAAATCGGCGTACTTCATGACTTTGAATACCGCTATATATATTACAGGTTACAGTAACCCACCATGTCAAGTTGGCTGGTGCGTTACATTAATATTAACGCACCTTACGAGATCGGTGATCGCTGCTTGTTTGAGTTGATCGATGAGAGCATTATCATTCACAGATTCACTATGTAATAAAACTAGGTTCGTTGTCGAGGCTCTAGCCCGATTTTCCCCAGAAGTTGGCGAATTCAGCGCAACTACGAACCTTAACTTAACCTACAGATTACTACCTCAATTTTTTCCAAAAAAATCGACCCGCCGCTAGGCGGGAAAAAGAGAAAAATTGAAAAAAGTAAAAAAGGGTAAAAAGGGAAAAAAAGGGGAAAAGGGTTACAGAGTCCTCCCAGCACCGCTCACCACCCGAAAACCGTAGTAGTTGAAGAAGTCGTCGCGGCGGGCCTCCTTGAAGCGGTAAGCGGAACGGCAGCGATCTGGAATGGTGTACCCAGAACCGCCCCGCAGTATTCGATAATCATTATCATTTGTCAGCCAAGCACTGCCATCTTTTGGCGCATTCTCATAGCTATCATGCCCATTGTCTTCGCACCACTCCCAAACATTGCCACTCATGTCATACAGTCCCCAAGCATTGGGCTTTTTCTGGCCAACAGGATGAGTTGTCTGCCGAGAATTTCCTACATACCAAGCGTAATCTCCTAACTGATTAGCATCATCACCGAAATAATAGCGAGTAGTTGTCCCCGCACGACAAGCATACTCCCATTCCGCTTCTGTGGGGAGGCGATAGGTTTTCCCGGTTATTTGACTCAATTTTTGGCAAAAGGCTTGAGTAGCATCCCAACTAACCTTTTCTACCGGATTTTGGGGATTGTTTGGAAACCAAGAGGGATTGTTTCCCATTACCGCTTCATATTGTGCCTGAGTCACCGGATATTTGCCAATCGCAAAACTGTTGACTTTAACTAGATGTTGAGGCTTTTCCTCACTTTTAGCATCGGGACCACTGTCAGGAGATCCCATGAGAAATTGACCTGCTGGTAAGCCTACCATCTCCAGTGTTACTCCCTTGGGTAGTTTCTCTGTAATCGGTTGAGGACGAAATTGAGTAATAGACTGACATGAAGAAACAACACTAGCGACACTCCCGGCTGTAACTAACCCCAACTGTTTTAAAACTTTACGGCGCGACCATCTTTTTGACATTTTTTCAAGCCTCCTAAATTTTTGAAGTAGGTGAACTATGGGAATCTTAAGAATTAGTAAAGTGTAGGCTCCCTTAAGCGGTTACAAATCCCGTCAAAAAACCAAAATTAATAATCCGCCGTAACGCACCGATTATATGATTAATTGTACCTGAATATCAAACAGGAAACAGAAGCCTGTTCCGCGGCAGTGGAAGTTAGGGGTTGCTAACAGGGGGAACAGTGATGACAAAGCGGATGACAGTTCCGATAACTGCTGTTGCCAAGATGGTGATTAATGCCCAAATTTGGGCTTTCTGGGAGCCTTTAATCTCTTTTAAATCACCTTGTAATGTGTTGAATTCTCCCTGTAATGCCTTGAGATCTCCCTTTACTTCGGCCTCGAATCTGACTTGAACAATCCTGATCTCTGTGACATCTTTCTGGAGCGCGTCTAGCTTCTGATTGGTCTCTTTAAGATTCTGATTAATCTGGTCTAGGATTTTTCCTAAATCGGTTTCGATGGTGGGGCCGCTCATGGGTTAGACTCCTAATTAAGTGGTGCTGTTGTTTCTGACTTAGATTTCAGTGTTTGAACAAATTGTAAAACTTTTTGTTGCTTTTCCGGTGTCAGTTCTCGCCATTGTTCAAGTATTTCTTCTTCTTTACCCATAAATACCTCGCTCTTGAATTATGAATTGTTTGGTTTTGAGCAAGGCTCATTAATAAAAACCACTCCAGACACAGAGGAAACAAAGATCATATCATTTTGGGTTTGCGGTGGACGTTGTAGAATAGAGAAAACCTAATGCGCTGATAGATGCTATGCCCTCTCCTGCTATTACCACGATCATCAAGATGGTTGAGTCTCTGCCTGATGAGCTTCAAGAGCAGTTAGTAGAGTATGTTCGAGCTTATATTGCAGAAATTGAAGAAGAAAAACGATGGGATCAGTCGTTTAAACAGACGAAGAATAATCTAGTCGCAGCAGCCCGAAAAGCCAAAGAAGAGATTGCGGCAGGATTGTCCGCGCCGATGGATTATGAGCAGCTATGAATTCCGCGACATTGCCCTCATTTTGGCAGAAGTATCGCGACTTGAAACCAGCAGTCAAAGCCGGAGCCAGGAAAGCATATCGGTTATGGGTAGAGAATCCGTTTCATCCATCGTTACATTTTAAGTGTATTGACAGCGACGAAGATATTTGGTCAGTGCGTGTAACGAAGAGTCATCGAGCTTTGGGAGTGCTGTCAGGGGATACAGTGACCTGGTTTTGGATTGGCGATCATGATGAGTACGAAAAGTTTTATTCGTAAAACACAGGAACTACAAGCCTATTCCACTCGAACTTTAAAAACCCACTTGGCACTCTCCCGTACTTTTTAAACAGGATTTAGCATCACTCCCTCATAAGTACCTAAGCAAAATTAATTACACATATCTAACCCCCCCCTTGCCTCTTGCCTTTTGCCTTTTGCCTTTCTTCACTAGGAAATTTATTTTGCACGACTACTTAATGACATTCGATAAACTACATGGCATAGCGACTTTTTTCGGAAGTATCAAAGTGAGCAAGCGTAATTTTTTTGGTGAGGATAGAAGTTTTTTGAGGCAAAAAAACAGAACGTTGCCGGAAATATTCGCCAAAATATTGACGGTAGAGAGGACAACTCACTCGGCAAAACTTACCTTGTCGGTGAATCAGTCCGAGACTTTCTAGGTGAAAAGCTGCCATTAAATCAATTTCTATGTCTTTTTCTGCCATCACCACCTTAGCAAAGATAGCCGCTAAATTGCCCTTTAAGTATTGCAGATACGAAAGTAAACGTTTAAGATGATCTGCAAAAATATTATTTTCCTCGTCGATAGAAGTAGCGAGAATGGTTTCTAGGGTACAATCACCCCGAGCAATATGATAACAAGCAAGACGAATTAAATAGGGATTACCACCTAGAAATATCCGTAATTTTTCGGAGTCAAAATTCTGATCTAATCCCTGTCTTTGACTTAATTCTCGTACTTGTGCGCTGGTAAAATTAGGCAATTCGATCGGTAAACCAAGACTAAAAGGAGATTGATAGGTATCTGAGGTTTTATCAAGCTCCTGTGCAGGGGAATAGGCAACAATTAAACGTAATTTTTGCCAGAGGGGTTTGTTTTTGCCTTCCTCGTGCCACAGGTGCAGAATACTAAAAAATTCTTCCCTTAGCTGTGGATAGGATAAAAGATATTCAAGATCATCAAAGGCAATCACTAAAGGTCGATCGAGATGGGAGAGAATATGCTTTTCTAGATAGATTTTACAGTTAATTTTACCCCCTAATAATTCATCCCAATCCTCTGGGAGATCATTATCTAAATCTAACTGGCGACTAATACTAACACAAAGCCAACGCAGCCATTGATTTAAATCTTGAAAAATTGATCTTTCTGCTAACCGAAAACTGAAATAAAGCGTATGGTATTGCTGTTGTTGTGCATAATTAATAATTCTGGTTATCAGGGAAGTTTTTCCCATTTTTCTGGCCGCATTAATCCGGATCAGACTGCCTCCGCGCAAGATCTCTTGATAACAAGTCTGTTCCAGATTGTTTCTGTTAATATAAAAGGGGGAATTGAGGGGGACTTGTCCCTCTGGTAACTCAGGCAATAGTTGAGGATTAATAGTATCAGTTTCTGGTAAGTTAGGACGATAATAATCGCTATTTTCTAAAGTTAAATTAAAGGCTTGAAAACAATGTTTCAGGGTTTGTTTATCCACTCCCGATTCACAAGCAAATACCTTCATCAGAGTATCTACCCCTAAAAGAGTTTTCTCGCTGAGGACTTCTAGGGTGAAACGATGACCACGGTTATCCCGATATTCCGCTTCTTGTTTAGCAGTAAGTAATTTTTCTAGTCCCGTGGGGGTAAGGACAACCCCGCGTCTGCGGCGCTGTTTTTCTGGTTTTTCCATGATAGTTTTTCCCTGTCCTGAACTCAAACTCTGCACCCCTAGAGGTTTTGAGTTTCCTATAGACTTCTCCTCAACAGGGAAACAATCGATTCCGTAATTTTTGCCGACATTCCGCACATCTTCATATACTTGTATATATTTTTACATTCCCCAAGATGTTTTAACGAAAAACCTTCATTGTAGAAACTACTATTGAGAACATTTTCAATAATTGGTTGTTTCTGGGAAAGAAGTTTACAATTCTTTACATTGACAAAAATCGATGATTGTAGCTATAATCCTTACTGGCAAAGGGTTGTAAGCAATATTTGAGTAAAATC
Source organism: Microcystis sp. CS-574 (assembly GCF_028329095.1). Lineage (NCBI taxonomy): Bacteria > Bacillati > Cyanobacteriota > Cyanophyceae > Chroococcales > Microcystaceae > Microcystis > Microcystis sp. CS-574. The sequence continues at coordinate 3,213 of NZ_JAQMSY010000262.1, read as the reverse complement.
ATTAATTGAATGTTAAGAAGTGCGGAAAGTGGGTCACTGGTTTAGCGATGGAGAGGATCGGGACAATAACCAGGACTCTCTTGGATTTGGTGGGTAAAATGTATTCTAAGATACATTCCTCCTAGCGAGGGGGTGGAACGAACCACAGAGGCACAAAGGACACAAAGATCGATCGCTTCTATGGTAAGTTAAGCTGATCACACAGAACCTAGAAGAGCCTAACCAGACCACTTATTTTCTTCTCCGTCTGAGTTATTTCTGGGATAGGGGTAAATCTTAGCCTACTTGCTGACGATAGTTATTCATTTCTAGGCTATCTTCCCCATAAAGATCCTCAATGTGTTGATGACAGCAATCGATCGCAAATTGCTCAAATTCTCCCGGTGTAATTTGATACATTTTGGCAAAAATATCGGGTTGAACACGACAAAATTCTGGTCTCTGGTCATAAATGGTACAGAGACGGGTTTGGCGATCAAAGTTTATACACCAACCCCCTTCCCCCACCATGCTGAGATATTGAGTTAATTGTGCGGGAGTCAGATATTCTTCTAAGTCAGGACGCTCATCGGGATTTAGTTGACAACAAGCTCCACAATTTTTAATACATTTCCAATTGGCCATATAACCGGTGTGCCGCGATGAATTAATCCTAGTACCTACTGACTAGCTTACTAGCAAATAGTCCCTATTCCCCGTTCCAGCAGCAATTACCCTCGATAGTTTTAATCTCAACTGGCGATCGGGAGTGAAAGCTTGACAAGGCAAGAATCTAATAAAATGGGCGTTGTAAGGGTCGAACTTACGGCATCCTGCTTGTAAGGCAGGCGCTCTACCACTGAGCTAAACGCCCGAATCAATTTCGTATTTTCTCAGTATAACATATATTTTCAAAAAAGTATATTATTTTTTTGAGCGAGTTAATTTTTTTCCGATGCCCTCTGGTCGAACTCACGATCGCATTACCCTAATTTTGCTGCTACCGATTGCGGGGGCGAGTTTTTTGGTCAGTGGCAGTGGTAAATTAACCCTGTTACTCTTGGCCAGTTATTTGTTTAGCGGATTCCTGTTTGGGCCAGATCTTGACATCCACTCGGTACAATACAAACGTTGGGGTTATCTGCGCTGGTTGTGGCTACCCTATCGTTCTATGATCCGTCATCGCGGTTGGTTATCCCACGGTTTATTGATCGGCACAATTTTTCGGTTATTTTATCTTGGTAGTTTTCTTTTACTAGCGGCGATCGTGATCATTCCGATCCTGCAAAGTTTCTGGGGTATAGACTGGGATTGGCGACTGTGGCCGCAGCAAGCGATCGCATTATGGCAACAGTATCCCCGGGTAGCGATCGCTATTTTCCTGGGTTTAGAATTAGGAGCGATGAGTCATAGTTGTAGTGATTGGATCGGATCGGCCTACAAACGTTCTCGAAAAGTGGCTCAAAAACCGGTAAAAAAGAAAAAACGTTAATAATCCCCGTCCACAATTTCTAATTAGCCTTCCTTTGATATTCTTGCCAAGTTTTTGGACTGATAAAGAGAGTTCCTTTGTCTTGCCGGTCGGGGAACTGGATATAGTTTTTCTCTAGATAATCTTTGAGTTTTGGTGATTGCAGAAATTCCTTTTCAAATCGATAGAGGAAAACCAAATCTGGCTGTCTTTTTTCAATAACTTCTAGGATAAAATCCCCATCGAGATTCTGATTGAGAAATCTCTTTCTGGTGATGACAGCCGTTTCTGGGGGTGTTTTCAAGAAATATTTATATATGTAGTGAGAATTATCGGTTAACAGAAGTTTATCGGAGTTTTTAAATTTTTCAAACACAGCTTCTGCTAAAAGAGGTTTATACTTTTTATTATATTGAACGTAGGCATTAATTCCAGGATCACGATTGGTGATTATTCTTAAGGTATTAAAGAGAAATTGACCAGACAGGGGTAGAAAAATTAGCATTTTGAGAACTAATTTCTGGGTTATTTTTCGATTTTGCCTAAATTCTCCGAGGCTATCAGTAATTTTTAACTGTTCGACAAACAAGGCAATTATCCAAACGGCGGGAATAATTAAATGGATATAATAATGAGGCCAAATTGGGGCGACTGTAGCAAATCTGAACAGATTAGAACCTAACCAGACCAAGGGCGGTAAAAGTGGTATTATGTTGCGAGTAAAAACCATCGCTATAATAGCTATCGCTGTCACGATTAGATAAATTGGTTCGTACTGTAGGGCGCTTTGTAAGAGAGTCCATAAGGTGAGATTGTCTTGAGCGAAACTAGCGGCAACACTGACATGAGATTTAATAACATTTTCGTAGGAAAAAGGAAAAATAGTCAGGGAACCCAAGACAAAGACTAAAATAACAGCGACTGACCAAATAATAATATCAATGATTCTTTTAATAAAACTATTCTGTTGATTGAGAAAAATAATTAAAGCTACAGTTGGGATAATAGTAATGCCTGCAAGTTTAATTTGCAGGGAAAAAACAAAAGCAATGGCACTGAGTAAATAGAGTCCATACTTAAGCTTACCCATGGATTGAAAGGCTTTAAAGATGATAAAAATACTTAGGATTGTAAAAAAAAGTGAGGGTAACTCCTGCATCACTACCGTTGACAGGGTAATATACACTAGACAGGTTGAGAGAATAAATACTGATAAACAAGAGGCTAATATTCCGCAATTAACTCTCAGAATTAGATAAAAAATTCCTAACATAATTGTGGACAAAGAAAGCATCATAAGGCGGGCTGCATGGATAGTAAATCCTGTCAGGCTTAACCAACTATTTAGTAAAAGAGATAACCCCGATAAATGATCGTACCAAACTTGTTCGTAGAGACGATAACCTTGTTTGGTGACGTAGACAAGTACCAGAGCCACCGCTTCATCAAAATTAACTATATAGGGATAATCAAGCGGGACTTTCCAGAAAACGATCCCTAGGAAAAAAACAGCAATAGCAATTAATGCTATTAAATCAAAACGATCAGATTTCCTATTCATAACTTTTCTGGACAAGAATTGCTGCGTATCTTATCACAGATCGAGACATCAGTTAAGTAGATGGTTATAATTAAATTAAAAATGGATTTTAGGTTCGATCCCCCCTGCCCCCCTTGATAAGGGGGGTGCCGATCCCCCCTTAGTCCCCCCTTGATAAGGGGGGTGCCGATCCCCCCTTAGTCCCCCCTTGATAAGGGGGGTG
>NZ_JAQMSY010000261.1:0-10400 GCF_028329095.1 Microcystis sp. CS-574 | reverse complement strand
CACATATCGACGCTCACTTCTTTCACCTTCTCCCGAACTGTTTCTGGCTGTGCTTTTAAGGATTCCCAATTCATCTTGCTTATGTCCTTTAATCACATCTAGTAAAATTTTCTTGTCCAGATCTACGACCGTTGTTATGAATTCTTTATGTCCTTTTAAGTTACTAAATTCATCTAAGCTTATTCGTTCTGGTGCTTCCCACTCTTCCTTTTCTAGTTCTTTAGCACAGTGATTAAATATTAACTCAACTTCTTCCCATCCTAACCCTTCTTCTCGACTTATTTCTTCGATACTACAACTTTTTACTCTCTCATAAATCATCGATTCATAGCGAATTGTCTGATGCTGTCTTAATCTCATAAAACATAGTCTTTCGCTCCTATACTTTTGGCACTTTTGACAATGAAACTGGCGGCGTGGTACTTCTAAATATACTCGATTGCCTAATATTGACAAATCTCTGACTAGACTATACTGTGTCTGATTGATTCTGTCCAAGGTTTGATGGCAATTCGGGCATTCAATTGCTTCATTTTAAAGAGCAAGCTTTAGGAAAATTGTTCGAGTAATTTTTTGATAATTGACCACTGTTACATTTGGTAAATCGAGGAGTTGATCAAAATTTATCCACATAACTCACCTCCTGTTCTGTGTTACTATTATACCATGCTCACACAGAACCTAGAAAGGCCAATGCGTCTTAGTCTAGAATTGTGATAGAACAGATAGTAATCCCCTAAACCCTTGACAATAAGCAGCTGAACAATGGTATTAAGCTCCTTGCCCGTTCACGAATCATTTAGAATTGCTGTAGCTACTCAATTAAAGTAGTATTTGCCTGAAAGAGGGCAAAAAATCTAGAAAATCTAAATAACTAAACCCAAAATCTAGGACAGAAATATGGAAACTCTGACGTTTAGTCAACCAATGCAGTTAACTGCATTACCCACCCAAGATGAACTTCCCTGCGATGATGGAGTACCCATGGAAACTCAAAGGCATAAATGGCAGATGGATCTGTTAATAGACAGTATATCCCCTTGGCTAGACCAACGAGAAGATGGTTATGCCAGTGGCAATATGTTTGTCTATTTCAGTACAGCACAACTGAAAAATCAAGACTTCAAAGGACCTGATTTTTTTGCCGTCTTAGGCGTGCCAAAAGGGGAGCGAAAAAGTTGGGTTACTTGGGAGGAGGGAAAAGCCCCCGATGTAGTGATTGAACTACTCTCAGAAAGTACCACCCAAATAGACAAAACCGAGAAAAAACAGATTTATCAAGATAAGTTACGAGTGCCTGAATATTTCTGGTACGATCCTTTTAATCCTGAAGATTTTGCCGAATTTGTCTTAGTTGATGGCCTATATGAACCGCGGCAACCCAACGAGAAAGGATGGCTAATCAGTGGTCGTTTGGGATTAGCTTTAGTTCGTTGGCAGGGAAAATATAGAGGGGTAACAACCGTCTGGATTCGCTGGGCGACTTTAGATGGAATGTTGTTGCCAACCCCGCGAGAGTTGGCTGAGGAAGCACAACAGAAAGCTGAGGAAGCACAACAGAAAGCTGAAGAAGCACAACAGAAAGCTGAGGAAGCACAACAGAAAGCTGAAGAAGCACAACAGAAAGCTGAAGAAGCACAACAGAAAGCTGAGGCAGCCGAAGAAAAAGCCGAACGATTGGCGGCTAAACTCAGGGAATTGGGGATTAATCCTGAAAGTCTCTGACTTCGTCTGGGCGGATTTTGGTAGTCCCACTAGCCTAGAGTTGACAATTTGGTCAGGCTGGGTTATGATGCTACGAGTTAAAAGTAAATCCGTCTATGACTGACTTCCAACTAACCACTCCTGTGGCCTTCCTGATTTTTAATCGACCTGATACGACATCGAGGGTATTTGAAGCTATCCGTCAGGCGAAACCACCTAAGTTATTAGTGGTTGCCGACGGTCCCCGTCCAGATAGAGCCGATGATATTGAAAAGTGTAAGGCGGCTCGTGCTATTATCGAGGGTGTGGATTGGGATTGCGAGGTATTGACCAATTATTCTAATTTAAATTTAGGATGTGGTAAGCGTCCAGCGACAGGAATTACATGGGTATTTGAGCAGGTAGAAGAAGCAATTATTTTTGAAGATGATTGCCTGCCCGACTCTACGTTTTTTAGGTTTTGCCAAGTAATGTTGGATCAGTATTCTCTTGATGAGAGAATTATGATGATTACTGGGACAAATTGGTTAGGACGATGGAAAGATAGGAGTCAATCTTATCACTTCTCTTGCCATGGGGGAACTTGGGGATGGGCATCTTGGAGAAGGGCTTGGCAATATTTTGATTACGATTTGAAGTTGTGGGCAAATAGCGAAATTAGAGATGTTCTGGCTGGTGACAAACTATTTAAATATAGAGAGCAAATTTATTGGAAAACCTATCAAAATCCTGATGCTGTTACCTGGTGGGATTACCAATGGGGTTTTTCTCGGTTAGTTCAGTCTGGTCTATCAATAGTTCCCTCTGTTAACCTAATTTCTAATATTGGGTTTGGAGAGAATGCAACTCATACAAAATCACCCAACGCAGAATTAGCCAATCTAAATACAAGTTCCCTTGAATTTCCTCTCAAAATCAATCCTTTTGTTGCTGTTGATAGAGAATACGATAAAAAAATGTGTGATAAATTAATGAAACCTCAAAATCTATTTAGAAGATCATTGCAGAAGTTAAATTGCTTACTTAATCCCTAGTGAATCACAGTGACTGATTTCAAATATATATCTCTTTCATCATCTAATAGACATCTCCAAAAATTGTAACCCAATCACAGCTTGCTTTTATGCTATGTACTAACCAAATAGTTCGACAACTAAAATGTACATCTATCGTTGCTAATTCAATTTCACTGAAAAAATATGGGGCAATTAAAATCATTTCTATTTGGGCAAATTTCTTAACTAGAAAGACTTTTAGTCTTAAGATAATATTATGGAGAGGTCTAATATGAAAAAAAATATGACACTTGAAATAATTGCAAATACTGCTTTCTATTTAACTTTATTCTTGTTATTCATAAATTTTTACTTAAATACAGGCTTAGAGCCAAAAAATGCTGATGAGGGATTAAGAGGAACAACATTATTAGCTGCTACTGTTTCTATAGGAGGTGCGTTTTTATCAGACCAAGAATTTCGCAAAATATTATTAGGTAAAATGGGATTTTTTTATGCGATATTTATCTCATTGTACACCTTTATAGGCTCTCTTCAGAACGGGACTAGGTTTATCATTTCTGATTTGGCAGCTTTTATTGGATTTATTGTTGGCCTTGCAATGTTTCGCCTGCTCGTGAAATCCTGTAATCCTAAGATACAACTTTTAGCTTTGATATCTGTTCCAACTTTGCTTCTCTACCATTCTCTTTCATTATTAGCATCAAAAACAAACATAATTGATTTGGGAACAGAATACAGAATAACTACTTATGCAGAAAGCCAGTTTTTAATGTTCCTCCAAGTGCCGCTTGCAATTGCTATAGGAATTTTAGGAAGGCAAGGCTTGCTGTGGAAAATTATCTTAGGGGGATTGCTAGGATTAAGCTTTTTTTGTACAGATATATGGGTATCCAAAAGATCGGCTTTAATTTACTTACTCCTTTTAGTAATTTTGTCTATCTTGGTTTTATCTTACAGACTATCTAATGGATTACTAGCGACTCAATCATCTATCCTAAAGCTGGGGCAAATAAGAAACATATTATTCTTGATCGCTGTTTTGTTATTGATTGGTATATTTACTGATTTTATATTAAACATTCAACAATCAGCATCAGAATACCTTATTTTTGAGAGATTTGCTCAAATCGAATCTGGAGATAAATCGTCCCAATTACGAGTCGAAGAAGCTATAGCCGCAGTTCAAAGTATGCAGGATTTAGAATGGCTAGTTGGTAGAGGGATAGGTGCTACTTTTTTGTCTCCCGTCAGCAACCAAGCGGCTACTTGGTTTCACATTGGTATTTTTACATTTTTACTTAAGGGAGGTTTAGTTTTATTTGCTTTTGTCATTTTTAATTTATATTTCAAGTTTCCCCTATTATTTGTTAAGGCTTTGTTAAAACCTATGTGCTTCGAACCCAAAAGACGCGCCGCCTTACTCACCATCTTTCCAGGTGTTTTTTCATGGGCAATTGCCTTGCTAATGGTGGGGAATTTACATATACTGATTATTATCCCTTTGGGATTTGGTCTGGGTGCTTATTTGCATTTTAAACAGTATGGTATCAGCCTTTAAGTTTTTGAGTTTAACTAAAAAGGATTTTTTAAAATTATGTATTATCAAACTATATCACTTCTCGATCCATCAGTCTGTAGTTCTAATTTGGGAGATCAGATTATCATAGATTCGGTTAAAAAAATATTATTTGATGTCTTCAAGGAAGTTTCTATTATAAATATTCCAACCCAGGATATAATCTCTAAGGTTTCTTACAAATACATGAAAGAGAGTGATTTTAAGATCGTGGGTGGGACTAATTTGTTATCCTCAAATATGAACTCTTACAATCAGTGGAAAATTAATTTATGGGATAGCTTATTTATTAAAGATGTAATTTTAATGGGAGTGGGGTGGTGGCAATACCAAAAGAAGCCTAATTTATACACAAAGATATTGTATCATAGGGTCCTCCATAAAGGCTATTTGCACTCCGTGAGAGACAATTATGCAAAAAGACAGTTAGAATCTATAGGGATCAACAATGTAGTTAATACTGCTTGTCCAACTATGTGGTCATTAACTGATGAACACTGTGAAGGTATTCCTAGAAGGAAATCAGATTCTGTCTTAGTCACATTTACAGAGTATAACCAAAATCAAGGATATGATTCTGATTTAATTGAACTCCTAAGAGAAAAATATAGTAATATTTATTTTTGGATTCAGCAGCCAAAAGACTATAAGTATATGTACAGCATTTATGGGAATAAAGCCATCTATGTTCAACCCAGCCTGCAAGCATTAGATCAAGTATTAAGTCTCGATCTTGATTACATTGGTACAAGATTACACGCTGGTGTTCGAGCTTTGCAAAAGAAAAAGAGAGCATTAATTCTAGCTGTAGATAACCGAGCCGCAGAAATTTCTAAAGATACTAATTTACCTGTAGTACCTAGAAATGATTGGAAAAGTATAACATCCTGGATAGAATCAGCCTATGAAACTCGGATTAGACTTCCTTGGTCTAACATTGATAAGTGGAAATCTCAATTTCAAGCATAAAATATAAATAAATATTGGAGCAGTTTATATGTCTCAATTCAACATACAAAAAGTCATTGCAAAATCAAGGAGATTATTTTCCAAGATTGATTCTAAAATATTTTGCATGAAAAATCCAGAAATAGCTAGTATCATAGAAGCAATTATTCTACAAAAGTTAAGTTATCTGGAAAAGCAAACTATTTGTGATCTGGTAAAAATAGCCATAAATAATGAAAGGAAAGGGGTAAAGGGAATTATTATTGAAGCTGGTTGTGCTTTAGGTGGTTCTGCTATAGCTATTGCAAGCGCCAAGAGCAAAGAAAGACCTTTGTATGTTTATGATGTCTTTGGAACGATACCTCCACCATCAGAACAAGATGGAATAGATGCTCAGAATCGTTATGAGGTTATAGCAAGTGGTAATTCTAGTGGTATAGGAGGAGAAAAATATTATAGGTATGAAGATGATTTATATACTAGAGTTATACAGTCATTTAAGAAATTTTCAATTGAGCCTCAAGAGAATAACGTTAATTTCATTAAAGGTCTATATCAACATACCTTGAAAATTAATAGTCCCGTCTCATTCGCCCATATTGATTGTGATTGGTATGATTCTGTCATGTGTTGTCTAACTCGAATTGAACCTTATCTTTCTTGTGGTGGGACATTAGTAATAGATGATTACTATCACTATTCAGGCTGTAAAAAAGCAGTAGATTTATATTTTCGGAACAAAAAGAATGATTATAAATTCTATAGAAAAAATCGTTTACACATTGTAAAAATATGAGATTATTAAATTTTGGCTGTGGCTCCACCTTTCATCCTGCTTGGGTGAATATTGATATAGCGTCATCTTCACCAGAAGTTAGAGAATATGATATTCGTAAAAACTTGCCCTACCCAGATGCTGAATTTGATGCCTGTTATAGTTCCCATGTCTTAGAACACTTTCAACAAGATGAGGTAAGAAAACTGCTGACTGAATGTTACCGAATTCTCAGATGTAAGGGTATAATAAGAGTCGTTGTCCCTGATCTCGAAGCAATAGCTAGAGAATATTTGTCCACTTTAGAAAAAGTCGATTCAGGTATTAAAGAAGCGGAACCTGACTATGACTGGATGATGCTGGAACTTTATGATCAAACTGTTCGCAGTGTTGGCGGAGGTAAAATGAAAGATTTTCTGCTAAACCCCAGTATTAATAATAAAGATTTCGTCCGTTATCGAATTGGTGCGGAAGCGGAAAAGTTTTGGGAAATTCAAGCTCATCAAAAGTCCATGAGGGAGAGAATAATGGCTAAGAGTCCCGCTTGGTTTTTACAGAAACTGAGAATTATCATAGCTAAATATCTAGTAGCACTTGTGGCAGGAAATGAAGCTAAAAAATCTTTTGAAGAGGGGATATTTCGGAATTCAGGGGAAATTCATCTTTGGATGTATGATCGCTATTCCTTAAAGCGGCTGCTGGAGCAAGTGGGATTTATTGATGTGCGTGTTTGTCGTGCTGATGATAGTAGAATACCAGATTTTAATAGTTACGGTTTAGATATGATAGACGGCAAAATTCGCAAACCAGACTCTTTATTTATGGAGGCGATGAAACCCTAGAAATAATTACACTAAATTAAACTTCAAAACATTGATAAATTTTACAAGAACTAAAAGATGACAAAAAATATCGTTAAAAAACTATTCAGAAAACTGGGATTGGAAGTCAAGAGATATAATCTTAATACTTCACAAGTGGCTCTGATGGAAAGGTTATTGGAATATCATCAGATAGAGCTAATCTTTGACGTGGGTGCTAACTGTGGACAGTATGCTAGTTTTCTGCGAGACTGTGGTTATCGAGGCAAAATAGTATCCTTTGAACCTTTATCCAGTGCTTACTCCCAATTACTTACTCTTAGCAAGGAAGATAACTTGTGGGAAATTGCTCCTCGCTGCGCTTTGGGAAACCAAGAAGGTGAAATCACCATTAATATTGCTGGGAATAGTCAAAGTAGCTCCGTATTGTCGATGTTGGATTCTCATCTGCAAGCGGCTCCTGAATCAGCTTATTGTGGTTCCGAAGTAGTACAATTAAGACGGCTAGATACTTTAGCTAAAGACTACGTTACAGAGGGTACTAAATCAATATTTTTGAAGATAGATGTGCAGGGATTTGAAAAGCAAGTTATTGAAGGTGCTGTTCAGATTCTTCCTTTAGTTAAAGGGATTCAAATAGAAATGTCTTTAGTGCCACTATATGACCAGCAAATACTCTTTGAAGATATGCTAGAGTTTATGAGAGAAATTGGCTACGAGCTATATACGATTATTCCGAACTTTGCTGATAAACAGACTGGAAGACTATTACAAATCGACGGGATATTTTTTAAGTCATGAAAGTATGTTTACTAAGTAATTCTGATGGTCGGGGAGGGGCTTATGCAGCCGTTTATCGTTTACATCAAGGCTTGCGGGAAACTGGTACAGATTCGACTCTGTTAGTTGGTGATAAAACTCGTGATGACTATACTGTTTTATCGCCGGCAAATAAATTAATGAAGGGGTGGACAAAGCTAATACCTGGGGTTGATCACTTGCCCTTGTCATTATATTCTCAAAGAGAGAGAACACCTTATTCTATCCAATGGCTTCCCGATCGCCTTGTTTCTAGAGTAGCCCAAATTAGTCCAGATATTATTAACTTACACTGGATTAATGCCGGGTTTTTACAAATTGAAACCCTAGCCAAATTTAAGCAACCTCTTGTTTGGACGGCTCACGATATGTGGCCTTTTACTGGTGGTTGTCACTATAGTGGAGAATGTGATCGCTATACCCAATCCTGTGGTCATTGTCCTCAATTAAAAAGTCAGCAAGATTGGGATATTTCTCGTTGGGTTTGGTGGCGAAAAGCTAAAGCTTGGAAAAATCTAAATCTGACTATTGTTACCCCCAGTCAATGGTTAGCAGATTGTGCTAGAAATAGTTCTCTATTTCAGGATTTACGGATAGAAGTAATTGCCAATGGCTTAGATATTCAAAGGTATAAACCAATCGAGAAAAAAATTGCTCGCCATCTCTTAGGATTACCCCAGGATAAGCAGCTTATTCTCTTTGGTGCTATGACGGCAACAAGCGATAACCGAAAAGGGTTTCATCTGCTGCTACCTGCTATAAAAAAACTCAGTCAGGGGGAAATATGGCAGCATAAATTAGAGTTAGTGGTCTTCGGTGCATCTGAACCATTGAATCCGCCTGATTTTGGCTTAAAAACCCATTATTTAGGCAGATTAAATGATGATATTTCCCTAGCTTTAGTCTATGCCGCCGCCGATATTTTTGTCGCTCCCTCAATTGAGGATAATCTTCCCAATACAGTCATGGAAGCTCTCGCTTGTGCCACTCCCTCTGTTGCCTTTAAAATTGGTGGAATGCCTGATATGATCGAACATCAAGAGAATGGTTATCTGGCTCACCCCTTCGAGGTGGAAGACTTAGCAAGCGGAATTAATTGGGTATTAGAAGATACAGAAAGGTATAACCAATTGTGCATTCGGGCAAGGCAAAAAGTGGAGCAAGAATTTACTCTTGAGATTCAAGCATCTAAGTATTTAAAGCTGTACAATGAAATATTGTAATATAAGCAACCTCGAAAAATTGCCTCTCTTTTCAATAACAGAAGCCTAAAAGCGCCTATAGCGTTTCCTGTTCGCAAGAGGTATATTATCGATGTTGAAAACCCTAATTAGCAGAGGTTTAACTGTGCCACACAGGTGTGAGAAACGCTATATATCACGACACTACCCCTAGTGGTCTCCTGACTTTTCAAACATCCTTTAAGAAAAACATGGGACAATTAAAATTATTTCTATTCGGGCAAGCTTCTTAACTAGAAAGACTTTTAGTCTTGAGATAATATTAGGTCGAGGTCTAATGACTCTCAAGATAAAACAGTCAGCATATTAGAGCAAATCTCTCAAAGCGACTCTAGAGTTAAAATTATCATTAACGCTAGGAATTTTGGCTTTGTTCGTTCTAGCTATTACGGACTTTTACAAGGAACTGGGGATGCGTTTATTTTAGTCTTCGCCGACTTTCAATATCCCCCCGAACTAATCGTCAATTTTTTGGAGAAATGGGAGGAAGGCTATCAAGTTGTTAAAGGAATTAAAGACAAAAGTACAAATGTGAAGACAAAAGAAGGAATTTATCCAGAAATGAGAGAGTTAGGTTTAAGTCCAGGAACTCAACTATTTTTGAAGGATGTCAATATTACAAAAGAGCAGGGATTTGGACAGTTTAACTTAGCGGGTAAGTGGAAAAAAACCTATGGGGGTTTTCAAACAAAAGAACCTTAATATATTCTGACAAATTTTGGGGATTTAGAGACGGCAATAATTGCCGATCAAAAAAGATTTGATATTGAGGAGATGTTCCGAGATTTTAAGTCGGGAGGCTATAGCTTAGAAGGTTCTCAATTAGCACCGCAATATTTATCAAAGCTGATAATTGTTATAGCTATCGCCTATACAAGTGCCACACTACAAGGTAAAAAAATTAAGGATATGGGAATCCAAAAATATGTCACAAGACCCGAAAAAAGATATAAAGGTCAACGCAGACACAGCAGTTTTTATGTGGGTCAACATCTCTATCATTGGCTCCAGCTACATCAAATGTTCCTAAAAAATATAGAAGAGCTAATGCAAATTAGCCGCTATCGGTTGAAGGATTGCATCAAAGGACAAAGAGCAATATCGCTTGCCCTATCTACCTTCTAGCTCGCTTGTCCCCCTCTCAGGAGTTTTATGAGATTAAGACAGCATCATACAATCCGCTATGAATCGATGATTTATGAGAGAGTAAAAAATTGTAGCATCGAAGAAATAAGTCGAGAAGAAGGGTTAGGATGGTCAGAAGTTCAGTTAATATTTAATCACTGTGCTAAAGAACTAGAAAAGGAAGAGTGGGAAGCCCCAGAACGAATAAGCTTAAATGAATTTAGTAACTTAAAAGGACATAAAGATTTCATAACAACGGTCGTAGATCTGGACAAGAAAATTTTACTAGATGTGATTAAAGGACATAAGCAAGATGAATTGGGAATCCTTAAAAGCACAGCCAGAAACAGTTCGGGAGAAGGTGAAAGAAGT
>NZ_JAQMSY010000260.1:0-3143 GCF_028329095.1 Microcystis sp. CS-574 | reverse complement strand
GGTGTGGGGTGTAGGGTGTGGGGTGTGGGGTGTGGGGAAATAAGGAGAATCAATAAAGGTAGTCTATTGACAACTGCTCACTGATTACCACTGTCCACTGAAAACTCAAATCTGCTCACTGATAACTGCTCACTGATAACTGATAACTGATGAGGGTGTTCTGGAAAACTTGACAAGGGAACGGATTACAGAGAAACTCAGCTTGTAATCGGTGGGCTTTGCTGACGAGAAAACAAAAGCCAAAAATCTAGATAAAAAGCAGTTTTTTCGGTAAATCAGGGACTATCTGCTTTTTTACTTTTTCTTTTTTACTTTTTACTTTATTACTTGATCTTATGCGTTGGCAAGCTCGGCAAAAATCTTCGTTTCCTTTCCTTCCCCTATACGGATTTTTGGCATTTATCGTCACTTGTCTGATTATTTGGGCAATTTCTCTCTATCCTCGTTCTAATGCTCTGGTGGGGGGTGATTATCTTCCCGCACCTTTTAGGGAGTTTCAACCGGAATGCGCGGATTATGTCCTAGAAGATAGTTCCTTTAAGGATATATCGAGAATTTTTGACTGTAAAACCTATAAAAACATCTCTGATCGAGTGATTCTACCCCTATCTCTCCAAAAAAACGATATTAGTCTCGATAATTGGCAAAATAACTCGACAACAGCGATCGAATTAGCACCCTGGCCAGAAATTCATCCCCGCGCTCAAGAGACAAAAGTACCGATTTTAATGTATCACGACATTTTACCGGAAAAAGAGGTATTCTTTGACGTTACTCCCGCCGAATTAGAGGCACATTTTCAATTTTTGCAGGAAATCGGGGCAACTCCTATCAGTATCGATTGGTTAATTTCCCATCTGCGGACAGGTATTCCCCTTCCCGCTAAACCAGTTTTATTGACTTTTGATGATGGTTATGGGGGACATTACCAGTATGTCTATCCTTTATTGAGAAAATATAACTATCCTGCCGTTTTCTCGATTTATATCAATAAAATGGCTCAAAAAACTGGTAGAACCAGTGTCACTTGGCAACAACTCCAGGAAATGGCCGCCGATCCTCTAGTACAAATTGTCTCCCATAGTGTTAGTCATCCCCGGGATTTAAGATTATTGTCCGATGCAGATTTGGAGCAAGAAGTCAAGCAATCGAAACAAATCTTAGAAAAAGAATTGGGTATTCCGATTAATTATTTTACCTATCCGGAAGGGAAGGCGGACGATCGAGTGAAGGAATTCGTCAAAAAAGCGGGTTATCGGGCGGCTTTATCGATGAATGACCTCGATGAGCATTTTGCTGGACAATCCCCCGATTTACTCACGATTGGACGCTTTGGGCAATCGCGCACCAGAGAGGTTGTCCCGCAAGCTTGGGGAGGTGATCCCTTACCCCGTACCGATGGCGGTTTTAACTTTGCCACCACCATCCAAAAACGGGAAGTGGAATTTCCAACTAATACACTTGTATTAATTAGTGGCGGGATTCCCAAAACCATCCACGCTGATAGTCGCTATCAAGTGGAGGAAATTATCGCCGGTACAGAAGCGATCGCGGCTGTAGATGGCGGTTTTTTCTCTCTCAAGGAATTGGACTCAAATCAGATGATTGGGCCAGTTTTAAGCGAAAATGGCGGCTTTATACCGGGATATGAGGGAGAAATCGACAAGTTAGAGGGTCGTCCTTTAGTAATCATTACCGATCGATGGGTGCGTTATCTTCCCTTTGATCCTGCCCGTCATAATACCCTAGAAGGAATTGCAGCGGAGGCTAGAAATGATCTCAAGGTTACGGATGCTTTTGTCGCGGCCGCTTGGTTAGTCAAAGATGGACAACCACAATCGCGAGAATCCTTTGGTACACTTTACGGTTTTGATGCCCTGCGTCACCGGGCTTTTTGGGGGATTAATCAGGCAGGACAGCCAGTAATCGGGGTTTCCAGAGACCCGATCGATTCCATGGCTTTGGGAGAATTATTAGTACAGGCAGGCTTTCGGGACGCGGTGATGTTGGATTCAGGAGCAAGCACTTCCCTCGCTTATCAGGGCCAATCGCAAGTGCATTATACTCCCCGTCCCGTTCCCCACGTTGTCGCTTTATTTCCCCCCACAGAAACCTATATTGTTCCCATTAGTCATGTGGGGATTCCCTGCGTAATTTTTGCCGATTCCTGTGCTGCGGGGAGTTAGGTTAGCACTATATGATCGAGTTAAACCTTAGCCCAAGATTCTACCATGGAGATCGAACGTCTTAACGCCCTTTCCGATAATTATATTTTCCTCCTCTACGATCGAGCGCAAAAAATCGCGGCCGTGGTGGATCCAGCAGAACCTGAACCGGTTTTCAGGCGATTAGAGGCTTTACAGGTGGATTTAGTCGCTATTTTCAATACCCATCACCACGGCGACCATGTGGGGGCTAATCAGGCTTTAATTAATCGTTATCCCCATCTTTGTGTTTATGGGGGAAAGGAGGATCGCGGTCGCATTCCGGGCCAGCAGCTGTTTTTAGAGGAGGGAGACCGGGTGGAATTTGCCGGTCGCCGGGCCGAGGTTTTCTTTGTCCCCGGCCACACTCGCGCTCATATTGCCTATTATTTTCCCCCGGTTAACCCCGGAGATTACGGCGAGTTATTCTGTGGTGATACCCTGTTTTCGGGGGGTTGTGGTCGTTTATTTGAGGGAACACCGGGGCAAATGGTGGCTTCTTTAACTAAATTGCGATCGCTGCCTGACCAGACTAGGGTTTGGTGCGCTCACGAATATACGTTAAATAATTTAAAGTTTGCCTTGACAGTTGACCCTAATAATGCTGCTCTGCAGCAGCGTTATCGGGAAGTGGTGAAAAATCGCGCTGAAGATATTCCCACGATTCCGGCAATTTTGGGGACGGAAAAGCTGACTAATCCTTTTTTGCGTTGGGATAGTCCCGCTTTGGCCATGACCATGGATAGCAGCGAACCAGTACAAGTGTTTGCACGGCTGCGGGGCAAAAAAGATAATTTTTAAGTAGTGGCTAAGTAGGTAGGTGTTAAAAACTGTCAAATCCCCCCTTATTAAGGGGGGTAGGGGGGATATCCCCTTATTAAGGGGGGCAGGGTGTGGGGTGTGGGGTGTGGGGTGTAGGGTTGATTCATGAATCAACCC
>NZ_JAQMSY010000259.1:0-92048 GCF_028329095.1 Microcystis sp. CS-574 | reverse complement strand
GGTGTGGGGTGTGGGAAATTGGGGAAGTGGGGAGATCGGAGATGGAAGCAGGGAGAAAAAAGCTGATAACTGATAACTGATCACTGATAACTGATAACTGATCACTGATCACTGATAACTGATCACTGAATACTAAACCTGTCGGAAAGGGGGACAAAAAATGCTAGGATTGCCACAGCACAGAGAAAAGTGAAAGAAAGGAATATAACTTTACATGGAAGAGTTTGACAAGTCAATATCCTTTGATGGCAGGGATATTCGACTAAAAATAGGGCTTTTAGCCCCCCAAGCTGGCGGTAGTGTTCTGATCCAATCGGGAGAAACGGCAGTTTTAGTGACAGCAACCACAGCCAAAGCCAGAGAAGGAGTAGATTTCCTGCCCTTAACCGTTGATTACGAAGAAAGATTATACGCCGCCGGGCGCATCCCGGGAGGATTTTTGCGTCGTGAAGGTCGTCCCCCGGAAAAAGCAATTCTGACCGGTCGTTTGATTGATCGCCCCCTGCGGCCCCTCTTCCCCAATTGGATGCGGGATGATATTCAGGTGGTCGCTACGACCCTCTCAATGGATGAGGAAGTCCCCCCGGATGTTTTGGCCGTTACCGGAGCCTCCGTGGCGGTTTTGTTGGCGGGGATTCCCTTCCAAGGACCGATGGCAGCGGTGCGCGTCGGATTACTGGGGGATGAATTTATCATCAATCCCACCTACAAGGAAATCCATAACGGAGAATTGGATTTAGTGGTGGCCGGTAGTCCTGAAGGGGTGGTGATGATCGAAGCGGGAGCCAATCAGTTACCGGAACGGGATATTATTGAGGCGATCGATTTTGGTTATGAAGCAGTGCGCGACCTGATCACCGCTCAACGGGAATTGATCGATCAGTTGGGTATTCCCCTCGTCACCCGAGAAGCACCAGTAGTAAACGAAACCGTGCAGAATTTCCTGAGAGAACAAGCTAAAGAGGAAATTAAACAGATTCTCTGTCAGTTTACCCTCAGCAAAACCGAACGGGATGAGAAATTAGAGGCGATCGAAAATCGGATCAAGGAAACTATAACCGCTCTCCCCGACGAAGATACCTTAAAAGCTCCAACTCTGGAAGAGCCGAAGTTAATCGGTAATCTCTTTAAGGATCTGACCAAAAAACTGATGCGTGCCCAAATTATCGAGGATGGGGTGCGGGTTGATGGTCGCAAACTGGACGAAGTACGGCCGATTTCTTGCCGGGTGGGAGTTTTACCCCGTCGGGTTCACGGTAGCGGTTTGTTTAATCGCGGTTTAACCCAGGTGCTTTCGATCGCCACCCTTGGCACCCCCGGTGATGCTCAGGATTTAGGGGACGATCTCCATCCCGAAGATGAAAAACGCTATCTTCATCACTACAATTTCCCACCCTTTTCCGTCGGTGAAACCCGTCCCATGCGTTCTCCCGGCCGTCGAGAAATCGGTCACGGTGCTTTAGCGGAAAGGGCGATCGTGCCTGTCCTTCCCCCCCAGGAGGAATTTCCCTATGTGCTGCGGGTGGTGTCGGAAGTCCTCTCTTCTAATGGTTCCACCTCCATGGGTTCCGTGTGCGGTTCCACCCTAGCGCTGATGGATGCCGGTGTTCCCCTGAAAAAACCCGTTAGCGGTGCGGCCATGGGTTTAATTAAAGAAGGGGAAGAAGTGCGGATTTTGACCGATATTCAGGGTATTGAGGATTTTCTGGGAGATATGGACTTTAAGGTGGCTGGTACTGATTCTGGCATCACCGCTCTCCAGATGGATATGAAAATCCCCGGTTTAACCATGGAAGTGGTGGCCAAGGCGATCGAACAAGCTTTACCGGCCCGCAAACATATCCTCGAGAAGATGTTAGCGACCCTAGAAAAACCCCGCACGGAATTATCTCCCCACGCACCCCGGTTATTGACGATCAAGATCGATCCGGATCTGATCGGGTTAGTCATCGGGCCAGGTGGTAAGACGGTTAAAGGGATTACTGAACAGACCGGCACGAAAATCGATATCGATGACGATGGGACTGTGACTATTTCCTCCACCGATGGGGAACAGGCCGAAAAAGCTAAACGACTGATCTACAATATGACCCGCAAACTCAATGAGGGTGAGGTCTATCTCGGTCGCGTGACTCGCATTATCCAAATCGGCGCTTTTGTGGAAGTTTTGCCGGGGAAAGAGGGAATGATCCACATTTCCCAATTGGCCGAGGGACGCGTCGGTAAGGTCGAAGATGAAGTGGCCGTGGGGGATGAGGTGTTAGTCAAGGTACGCGAGATCGATAGTAAAGGTCGTCTCAATCTCACTCGTCTCGGTATTCATCCCGATGAGGCCGCTGCTGCCCGTAAGGCTGCTACTGTAGTCTAGGTGAATTTTTTGTTCATGGTTAACTCTCGATCGCTCGATCGAGAGTTTTTTTTATCGAAAAAATTGCCTAAAAACGGCAATAGAGACGCAAAAACCACGCCTCTATCCCGGTATTTTCCCTAGATATTGTTTCTGACTACCAGCTAGACTTGACCACACCGGGTAAAAGACCTTGGTGGGCCCATTCGCGTAAAACGTTGCGGGATAAACCAAAATCGCGATAGTATCCTCTCGGTCTGCCGGTCGTTAAACAACGGTTACGGTGACGACTAGGAGCGCTATTGCGGGGTAATTCCTGTAATTTTTGGTGAATTGCCAGTTTTTCTTCAAAATCTTCGGCGGTGCGGAATTGTTCTTTTAGTTCCGCTCTTTTAGCTTCGTATTTTTGTCTGAGACGAGCGCGTTTTTTCTCGCGTTCTACCATCGATTTTTTTGCCATGGGGTTTCTCGAAAAAGATTTAACCTGTAAAGACAGCATTTCCCATTATAACCTGAAACACCGGTGACAAAGGTGACATTTGTTGATATTAATTCTGAAAGTCCTAGTTGAAAATTTTCTATGTCTGAATCGCCTCAATTGCTCCAACAACGTCTTTTTTATCAAGGTCGGGTCTTTCAATTTGAAGTCTCGAAACTGCGTTTACCTAACGGTGTCGAGGGAGAATGGGAATGTGTGCGTCATCCAGGGGGTGCTTTAGCAGTTCCAATCACCAAGGAAGGTCAATTAGTTTTAGTACGTCAGTATCGATTTAGTTTGCAAGCTCGAATTCTGGAATTTCCCGCCGGAACGATTGATGAAGGAGAAGACCCTGCTACGACGGTAAAACGAGAATTAGAGGAAGAAGCGGGCTATCGGGCCCATAATTGGCAATCTTTGGGTAAATTTGCCCTGGCACCGGGTTATTCCGATGAATATATCTATGCTTTTCTGGCGCAAGATCTGGAAAAATTAAGCTTGCCCCCCGCTCAAGATGCCGATGAGGATATAGAAGTGGTTTTTATGAGTTTTGAGGAAATGGAATCAGCGATCGCCAGGGGAGAATCGATCGATGCTAAAACTATTACTAGCTTCTATCTGGCCCGTTTAGCTCTTAGTTAATCTTTTCAATCACCGTTTGTCCTAGTTGAATCAACTCAAAACCGATAAAAAGGCTTAAAATCACAGTGACAGCCTGATTAAGTAGGGGTATATTGCCTTTGCCTAGAACAGAAGCGACGAATTTGACCACAACCAAAACGAGAGCACTAACAACGGCGATTTTGACGGCTATCATAGACTAATTTTTCCTCACGGTTAACCGAATTATACTATTTCCAGACTTTTTCTGGCTGGTTTCATCTTGGGTTTGATACAAAATTTAGCATTTTGGTGGAGAGCGCTCCTGTCATTGCCAAAAATGCCCAGTTTTTTGTTAAGAATTGTAAAATGTAGTTAGATTTATTTGATCAGAAGAGGATTCATGTCTAACCAAGAATCGATTTTTCCATTCCCTCAAAAACCAGTGTATTCCTCCCCATTTAAGTCGATGTTAGCGATAATATCAGTTATCTTAATTATGTTAGCAGTGATCGGCGGGTTAATGATGGTCAGTTTATCATTATCTTGGCCAGAACACAATATTTATCGATTACTCCTTGGTTTAGTAGAAGATTTTTTTAATCCCTTTGCTTGGATTAAAGTTCCCACGGTTGCTCATAGCTATCAATTATTATTACCCACGGTTATTCTGCTAATTTTTACGCAGTTAATCATGTTCTTGTCTCCGCATCCGCAAGTTTGGTCAAGATTAGTCATTATTTCTATCACTCTCGCTATCACCCTGCGCTATCTAATCTGGAGGATTCTGGAAACCTTAAATCTTTCTACTGCTCTCAATGGCTTTTTTAGTTTACTACTTTTAGGCATTGAGATGATAGTTTTAAGTAGTAGCATAATTCAGTTAGTTTTAGTCTTAACCACGAAAGATAGACGCAAAGAAGCTGATTTTTATAGCCAAGCAGTGATCAATAAACAGTATTTGCCCACGGTAGATATTTTGATTCCCACCTATAATGAGCCAGCGTTCATTTTAAAAAGAACTATTATCGGTTGTCAAGCCCTTAATTATCCTCATAAAAATATTTATATTCTCGATGATACCCAGAGGTCAGAAATTTATGAATTAGCAGAAAAATTAAATTGTCATTATCTGACTCGTGAGGATAGAAAAAATGCTAAAGCAGGTAATTTAAACCATGCTCTCAAACAAACCCAAGGTGAATTAGTGGTGGTTTTTGATGCAGATTTTATTCCTTGTCAGAACTTTCTAGAAAGAACTGTTGGCTGGTTTCAAAACCCAAAAATTGCCTTAGTGCAAACTCCCCAAAGCTTTTATAATGCCGATCCTATCGCCCATAACTTAGGTTTAGAAAATATCGTTACTCCCGACGAAGAATTATTTTATCGTCATATCCAACCAGCTAAAGATGGTGTGGGTAGTCCTGTCTGTGCTGGCACTTCTTTTATTGTCAGAAGAAAAGCCTTAGAGGAAGTGGGATATTTTAATATAGAATCTATTAGTGAAGACTATTTCACTGGGATTGCTATCTCTGCCAAAGGTTATGAAGTTATTTACTTAAATGAAAAACTCAGTGCTGGTTTATCTGCTGAAAGTTTATCAGCTTATTTACTGCAAAGATTGCGCTGGGCAAGGGGAACTTTACAGGCATTTTTTATCAAAGCTAATCCCCTAAAAATTGCGGTATTAACTCTACCTCAAAGATTGGCACACTTAGAAGGAATATTATTTTGGTTTTCTCCCTTAGCTCGTTTATTTTCTTTGCTTATTCCTCTCCTTTATACCTTTGGATATATCGTACCTTTGAACATTACCATCAATGAGACAATATATATCTTTTTACCCTACATGATGCTGCAGTTAGCCACTTATTACTGGTTAAATTCTCGCTCGCGCTCAATTGTTTTTTCTGAGGTACTATCGATGATTATTTGTGTACCTACATCCCTAACAGTTCTCCATGTTCTTTGGAAACCCTTTGACAAAGGATTTCAGGTGACACCCAAGGGAATTGCTCGCCAAAATTATCAATATAATTGGCAATTATCCTACCCATTGCTGTTTTTTCTCACCATTACCTTAATTAGTATTTTCTTTAATTTACACCATCATAATTATCAAGAAAGTCCCCTAAATTTTGGCTTAATTTTGGCTATATATAACGTGGTTATTATCATGACTGCTCTGGTGGCTTTATTGGAAGCTCCCCTCACCCTAGAAACTGAATACCAAGTGCTGGAATCTCCTGTTAAATTGATAACAGAATCGGATATAATTATACAGGGCAATCTGAAAAAACTTTCGGAAATAGGAGCAGAAATTAACCTAAGGGAACCCATCTACTCAGAAAAGTTACTCCTAGATATTTTAGGCGAAGATTTGCGCCTATCTGCTCATCTAGTCAATCTAGAAAAACGAGGCAAAATCTGGCAAGCAGCCCTTAAATTCCAGCCACTTACCCTATCAGAGCAGAGAAAGCTAATTACTTTTTTATTCTGTCGTCCCCAGCGCTGGCAACCGAAAAATACGGCAGGAGAATTACAATCCCTTTGGTTGTTAATTATCAGCTTTTGTCGGGGTATAAGCTTGATTTGGCGGGCATTTTTGAATGAAAAAACAGCCCTTTAGTTAAGTCAAAAGTCGAAAATAATTATCAAAAAACTATTGGCTGACCATCCTATCAACTGGTCTTTGTCTGTGATTTTACTCACAGTGCTATCCCTGTATTATCACAGTTGTCACTTGACCAAAAATTGATTAGTAGTTAGGTGTTAAAAAATGTCAGATACACCCCTTAATAAGGGAGAATCTGCCCCCCCCTTATCAAGGGGGGCAGGGGGGATCCATCTTCAATTTAATTATAACCAGCTACTTGTTATTATAATAAAAGTAACCATTCTTAGATGGACTGGCTTATGAAAAATCGTTTATACCTTCACCTGATGGCTAATAGGGAAAAAGGGTTTGCCTTGCCTCTTGCCGTGTTGATTGGACTTATCCTCATGGTGACAGGAATAACTATGATGATGCGCGCCCAAGGAGACCAATCGAAAGTAATTGCCCAAAAAGCCCGGGCTGATGCTTTAAGAAGTTCCGAAGCTGGGGTAACGCGGGTGCAGGATTTACTTAATAGCGTTCGATTTATGGCGACGGTTGATAGTAATTGTACTTCCGGGAATTGTTGGGAGAGAGCCTGTAGTAATCCCAACGATGCTGATACCTTGAAGGCAAAAATCGCTCAATTAAAAGATTTGAGCGGGGGTCAATGGTCTGATCTCGGTAATAATCGTTATTATCGCGTGGTTGGATACAATTTCGATGATACCAATCCCCCCCCTGACGGTTTGGGTTGGGGAGTTCTCACCCTCGAAGGACGTTCTCGCACCAGTGCTGCAACAGACCTAACTAACACTGGTCCCAATATAGATAATGGTGATAATGCCGCCTCGCGTAACCGCGTGGTAGTAACTATCCCTATTCTTGCTTCTCCTCCCCCTCCATCTGGCCGCTCCGCATTTACTCGTACCACGGTCCCAACTTTATGGATAAGTGAGGGAGAGGCGGACGATGGTGCTAAATTTCAAGGGGATGTGGTGGAGAGCCCAGGATGTAACCAAACTAAGATTCAACAGCCCACACCTGCACCCAATCCCTCCTACACAGCGCAATTTGTCGGTGTGTCTTTCCCCGATTTACCGTGGATTCCCGGTCTAAGCCTAGGAGACCTTACCAGTTCTGAAACTTTTCCCAGAACAGATGAGGATGGCGCGATTACTGATACCCCTTCTACCCGCACGATTAACGGTCAAAGCGTACAGGTGTATGAATATATCGTTGATAATATCAACTTGAGTGGTAGCGATAAGATTACCATTACTCCAGGGCAACGGGTGGTTTTTTATGTTAAAGGTAATATTAACGGTGCGATCGAACACAACTGCAGCAGTGTTAGCCCACCCACGGTTTGTAAACCGGGCAATCTACAAATTTATGCCAATAATGAATTAGCTTTCACCGCGCCGCAAATTTGTCTGAAAGGAGACCAAAGACTAGAAGCGTTTATCTTTGCTCCTGACTATTCCCTCGGTAAAACCGGTACTGGTACTTTCATCGGTGCTGCCTGGGGTAAAAATTGGGGCAAAATTTCAGACTGTGCCTCAAATAGCGGCGCTGTTGCTGTGACCCAAGGGGTAGAATGGACTGAATTAATCACAAACCTGAAACCCCAATTTCCCCAACTTGATAAGATTGCCAATTGGTGTGAGGAACCCATACCGGACGATGGTGATACCCCCACGGAGCCATCTAAGTGTGTACCCACTTTCCCAACTCCTTCACCCTCTCCCAGTCTCTAAAAAAGTTTAACTTATCGGGTTGATGAGGGGGGTTGAGGATTTCGGTTCGGGACAGGTTTTATTGGTGAAATCACAGCGATAAATTGCTGGTTTTTGCCAACTGAGGGGAATTTCCAGCAAATCCCTGGAACCGGTCATGGCTTGTCCCAGAAAGAGAGCCAGAGCGATACAATTGAGAATTGTATGGGCGATGCGCCAACGATGGGAACGGTCTTTATAGATATCTTCAACAATGGCCAGAGAGAAAATCATCAGTAATGATGCGGCCATGCCGATATAGTAGTGGGACCAGTACCATTGGGCCGAGAGTCGCCAGACCCCATCCTGAGAACCGATAATAATTAAACCCATGCCAGTCAAGGTGGCAAAAATTCCGCGCCAGAGAGCTTGTCTAGCGCGGTAGAGACAGACCAAAGAGGCAATGGTGACAAAAAACATCAAAATCACAAAAAAGGCCTGAAAGGAGTCTAATTTTCCGTCTTTTTGTTTATCGACAAAACCATTAAAACCGTAAACGACCGAGTAAGCTAGTGCTAACAGGTTAACCCCTACCACTGTACCCGTTAACCAGCGGCCTAAGCGTAGATGTTCTGGCCCGACCACTGGGGGAATTTTACTTTTATTTCCTGCAGCGGTTTCTAAGCGACGTTGACGGGTTTGCCAAGCAAAGTTAACTACGAGGCCGATAATGGGGAAAACGACCACTATCGCTAGGACAGGATGAATGAGAGCCAGAAAATCGACGAATTGCATATAAATATCCCGAAAATAGTCAGCAGAAAATCTTCAATAGTTGACAAGCTATAGCCTTGTTTTTTTTAGCTTATCGCAGATATCAGGAGGCAATAGGCAATAGGCAAAAGGCAGGAGTCAGGAGATTATTTTTATTTATTCTCCCCACACCCCACACCCCACACCCCACACCCCCACTTCGGCCTAGGAACCTCTTTGATAATCGGCTAATCTAAAAGCAGCAATCCCTAGATTCAATCCTGACTATGAAACTACAAGAGCTTTTAACAACTATCCCTCTGGTTTCCCCGATTTCTTCTCCTATCGCTTCTATTACCGAGATTACAGGAATTTCCACCAACTCCCATGCTTGTCAACCGGGAGATTTATTTATCGGTTTACCCGGTACTCGCGTCGATGGCGGCGAATTTTGGCGTTCCGCTTTGGAAAGCGGGGCCCTAGCGGCGCTTATCTCCCCGGCAGCCGCAGCTAAATTTCCCCCCCCGGAGGATGCTTGCGTAATCGTTGTGGCAGATTTAGTTACTGCCACTGCTGCGATCGCTGCTAAATTCTATCATTATCCGGCCCTTACCCTAAAATTAATCGGTGTGACGGGAACCAACGGCAAAACCACCACCACCCATCTAATTGAATATTTTCTCAGCCAAGCAGGGATTCCCACCGCGTTATTCGGGACTCTTTATACCCGTTGGCAAGGATTCCAAGAAACCGCTAATCATACCACCCCTTTCGCTAACGAGTTACAAGCCAGTTTAGCCAAAGCAGTGAGCGCCGGCAATGAAATCGCCGTCATGGAAGTTAGTTCCCATGCACTGGCCCAGGGACGGGTACAGGGTTGTACTTTTCCTGTGACGGTGTTTACCAATCTCACCCGGGACCATCTCGATTATCACCTCGATATGGAGGATTATTTTGCCGCTAAAGCTAAATTATTTAGTCCCGATTATCTGCAAGGTAAGGCGATTATTAACCTTGATGATGAATATGGTCAACGTTTAGCGGCCTCCCTCTCTCCTCAACAGGTTTTAACCTATAGTGTGTGCGATGCTCGTGCCGATTTTTATACTAAGGATTTACACTATCAACCCACGGGAGTGGAAGGGGTGATGGTGACTCCCCAAGGGGAAATAGCCTTTGCTTCTCCTCTGGTGGGTCAATATAATCTAGCTAACCTCTTAGCGGCGGTGGCGGCAGTGTTAGAATGTGGTGTAGATTTAGAGACAGTAATCGGTCAAATTCCCCAGTTTTCAGGAGTACCGGGGCGGATGGAACGGGTTAGCATCGCTCCCGACCAAGATATCAGCGTCATTGTCGATTATGCCCATACTCCCGACAGTTTAGAGAATGTTTTAAAAGCAACACGTCCCTTTATTTCTGGTCGGATGATTTGTGTTTTTGGTTGTGGCGGCGATCGAGATCGGACAAAACGGCCGTTAATGGGGAAAATAGCGGCAGAATTAGCAGATTTAGCCATAGTTACCTCCGATAATCCCCGCACAGAAGCTCCCGAACGAATCCTTGAGGATATTATCGCTGGCATTCCCCCAGAAATTACTGTTCAGGTAATTAGCGATCGCGCTTTGGCCATTGACACGGCTATTCAAGCAGCACAACCGGGAGACGGAGTAATTATTGCGGGTAAAGGTCACGAAGATTATCAAATTTTGGGGACGGAAAAAATCCATTTCGATGACCGCGAACAGGCCCGGGCTGCTTTGATGAAAGGGAAAAAGTGATTAGGGGTGTTGAATTATCAAGAAAAGCTAAGATTAGTTGACAATTAGCAGAGGTAGCCAATTTTAAAATCTGTGGTAAGCTAAAAGAGTTAAGGAAAAAATCCCAGTTAACAAGCAAACGCCATCTTGATAAGTTGCCCCTGCGTTAACTAAGCAATGACACAAAAAAGCGTTACAGGCGCTTTGAATGTCTCATATCTCTGGTTTTGGACTTTCGGAGATACCTCCTCTTGAGGAGAATCTCTGAGAGTGCATTGTTGAACTGTCTTAGCAGAAAAGTATCGGTCAACTGGTGACTCTATATGACCTACTGTCTTAATCCCGACTGTCCTCAACCGAAAAACGCCGCAACAGCGTTAATCTGCGAGAGTTGCGGTTCAAAACTTCTTCTCCACAACCGCTATCGAATTCTAGGCATTTTAGGGAAAGGAGGGTTTGGGGCAACCTTTGCCTCATCGGATTTGTCCCTACCAGGTACCCCCATCTGTGTGGTCAAACAACTGCGACCTTGCACTGATGATGCTAATGTTTTTAAGATGTCCAAGGAACTTTTTGAGCGAGAAGCGGAAACCCTAGGAAAACTGGGGGTTCATCCGCAGGTTCCCCGATTATTGGACTATTTTGAAGATAATCAACAGTTTTATCTAGTTCAGGAATACGTTAAAGGTCATAACCTCTACCAAGAGGTCAAAAAACGCGGACCGTTTAGCGAAGCGGGAGTCAAACAAGTTTTAAGTGAACTCTTGCCGATTTTGCAATATGTCCACGAGCAAAAGGTAATTCATCGGGATATCAAACCCGCTAACCTAATTCTCCGGCACACGGATCGAAAATTGGTTCTGATTGACTTTGGGGCTGTCAAAAATCAAGTTAACACTGTTATTGCCAATGTCAATTCTCAAGACGCTTTCACTAATTTTGCCGTGGGTACCCAAGGTTATGCCCCTCCCGAACAGATGGCCATGCGTCCGGTCTATGCCAGTGATATCTATGCCGTGGGAGTTACCTGTATCTATCTACTCACGGGCAGATCTCCTAAGACTATCGAAGTTGATGTCAATACAGGTGAATTACTCTGGGAAAAATTAGTCAAGGTGAGTCCCCAGTTTGCTAAAGTCCTGAAAACAATGCTGGAAGTCTCCATCCGTCATCGCTACAAATCCGCCCAAGAGGTAATGGATGCTTTAGACATGACCGCTTATGCCGATAGTCTAGCCCAAAGTTTAATCGCGGCTCCAATGGTTACTTCCCCGAAACCACCACAAGATTCAGGTCAAATAGCCACTTCTTCCGTTTCTAGCTCTCTCAACTCTAAATTTCGCTCCAAAAATAAAAATCCAGAGACCTCTCCAGATAATCTGCCGGGGGCGCAGATGGCCTTTTCAATAACTAATACAAATGTACTGCCGAAAAACAAAGACCACAGCAGCCCAGATATAACCTTACCGAAGAGAAAACGCCGCTTAGATGAAAAAGCGATTCTCTATGCTTACAATAACGGCCGGCGCAATTTCGCCCAGGAGGAATTATCGAATCTCAATCTGTCTAAAGTACAACTTTTGCGGGTAAATTTCTTTCAATGCAAATTAACAGGAACTAATTTACAAGGGGCGGATCTGTCCAATGCGGATTTGGGCCGGGCTAATCTCAGTCAAGCGATTCTCAAAAATACCAATTTAAATAATGCCTATCTCGGTTATGCAGACCTGGAAGAGTCCGATTTACGCGGGGCTAATCTCACCTGCGCCCGTCTTCGCTACGCTAATCTCAAAGATGCTAATCTTTGCGGGGCTAATCTCTCTGATGCCCAAGTAACTCGAGAACAAATCGCTATGGCAAAAACCAATTGGTTAACAGTTATGCCCAATGGTAAACGCGGTTCCTGGTAATCTTTTTTCAGTGATCAATAATCAGCAATCAGTAAAAAGACAGTAGGAAACTTCGATTTAATACTGTCACTTAAAACTCAAATCTGATAGCTGATAACTTACCCACTGATAACTGATCACTGATCACTGATTTAACCGCGGCTTTCCTTAAAGGTTTTGTAGGCGGTTTCGGAGTCGAAAATATGGCAATAATCAACGATTCGCTTCATTAATGCCCAAGAAAACTGGGTTTCTTTCAGGTGACTACCCCAATTTTCTTGGAGACTAGCGTGAACTTTGCGGAGGTTATAGGAAGGAATCGCCGTCGAGATATGATGGGGGATATGGACATTAATATCGTGACAGAGAATTTCTACCCAACGGGGATAGCTACAGTGAACCGTTCCCTCTAGTTGCGCTAAAGCTTGATTCCAGTCTTCAGGATGGAAAAATTGAATATCGGGGTCTGTGTGATGGACAAGGGTAAAGGTACTCATCCAAAAATGATAGACAAACCAAGGTACCACCCAAAATTTAACCAATCCCCAGACACCAGTGTAGAAAATGAGGGTTGGGAAAAAAATAGCGGCAAAAACTAGGACGACAATCATCGAAAAGCGGGCTTTTTCCCGTTCGTTCTCCTTGAATTGTTCGATATTGAAGTGTAGAATAGCCCAGTGGGCGATCGAACCGAGCCACCAGAAACGTCCGCGAATGCCGCGATAAAAGAGACGCACTAGGGGATTGGCCGAGTTAAAAGCTTCTAATTCCCACGGATCCCAAGCATTATCTATCGTTACCATGTTAGTTTTAGCATGATGGCGATCATGGAGGAAACGCCAGCAGTGGAAGGGATAGATAAGGGGTAAGAGGAAAATATGACCGACAAGATCATTAACCCAGGGTCGATTAGAAAAAGACCGATGACCGCCATCATGGGCGATCACAAAGAATCCCGTTAAAGCTGTACCCGTGAAAATCCAAGCTAAAGGCAGTAAATACCAGGGAGAATAAACTAGCATTCCATAACCGGCAATGACCGCCAAAATATTCGTAATTACACCAAACCAAGCTTTAACTGGGTCTTTCTGGAAATATTCTTTGGGAATGGTTTTAATAATATCTTTCAGTTTAAAGTCTGGCTCGATCGAGGTGATCAACTCCCCATGCAATTTATCCGTCGTTGCCGTCATGAAATCTCCAATTACACTTAGGTGAACCCTTGACAATAAATCAGCTAGGAGGTTTAGCCAAATTCTGCTCTATACCACAAGCCAATTTTTTTGTCAATATATTTTTAACTTTAATTAATAAACTTCCAGGAAGCTTAATAATCCTTTACTTTATATAACATAAGAGGGGATTTTCTGTTTTGGCAAAATTTGACGGCGGGTACATCTCATTTTTGTAAATCTACCAATTGGGATTTTTACGGAGAAACCCCCCTGCTAAAATCGGGCGTTGTTTCTGATTTTACCACTCAATCCCAGCTTTTGGGGGGTTCTACCCCCCAAACCCCCCGTTGGGGGCGTGGCGCCGCCCCCAAACCCCGGAGCGCATTAGTTTTTCGGTGGGATGCTTACACGCAGCTGCTGATACATTTGTTATCATCTAAGAGTCACTGATAATTGCTGATTGTCGGTATTCCTGCAAATCTGCGATGCACTCTTGACGGCTGCCTTTTGCCCTTTGCCTCTTGCCTCCTGCCTTCAAAAACTGATAACCGATAAAAAGCCCAAATATTGACTATTTTTAGACGTTTTTTAACGACTAGCTGTGTTTTCTAGGGATTTAATCTCCTCCTGTACCTTACGGTGTTCGCGATTTAACTGTTTTTTGACCGATTCGGGGAGTTGTTCCTGTTTTTTCAGGGCATTATTAAAGTAATCTAGTGCCAGTTTCAAAGAGCCAGTATTTTTATCCGTATTGCCTTGAATTCTCAGGATTTGACCCTTCAGATACATTAATTCCGGATTCTCGGGGGTCGCTTTCAGAGCGTTATCGATAAACCGCAAAGCCTGATCATACTGCTTTAAATCCCGGTAAGCTAGAGCAATACCTCGATCGACCAAGTAATCAGGACTCCCATAGGTTTCTAGCCGTTGAATTGCCTCTTGAGGACTAGAAAAGGGCAAATTAACCGCTAAAATCAAATCCATATAACCCTTTAACAGGTTCAATTCCGGATCCGTAGGATTAACCTTTTCTGCGGTTTCCAAATACTGAAACACCTGTTGTAATCTGGGGATGGCCGATACTGCTCCTTCGGTTTGAAAAACGTAGGTTCCCTCCAAAAAACTCCCCACCGCGAGATACAAATTTCCCCTTAAAGGGTCACTGTCCTGCATTTGTTTGGCCGCTGCCTTAGTTTTCTCGGAGTAGGTTTTGAGGGTGTTCCAATCCTGGTCGGTAAAAGCAAGAGAGGCACGCATAGCATGGGACAAAGGTTCTTGGGGTTCCTTTTCTGTGGCCTCAACAATTAATTTTTTTGCCTCTAGATAATTACCTTGTTTAAAAATAGCGTTAAAAGCGGCCTCAGTCTTATCACCAATCGGTCGGGGATTGGTTTTGCGGAAAGGATCTCCGGCCAACCCGGGACCAATCCAGTTAACCACTACCATAACAGCCAGGGAAGCACCGATCGCCATTTTTTTCGTTAAACCTAACCTCAGCACCATGGTCAAAAGTCTCCTTGAGCGAATGAAAAAATCTGTCACAATAGAAACGGGTTTCTAGACTTAATTTCCAGTTATTTTCCTGTCAATGCTTTATCTCAAAGATGTGGTTTATCATCCTCCCGCTGCCCTCAATCCCATTTTACAGGGGATTAATCTCGAATTAGCATCCCAAGAATTAGGTCTGATTGTCGGGCCCAGTGGTTCCGGAAAAACGACTCTTTTGGAAATTTTAGCAGGCTTTGCCGATAAAACAGGAGGGACGATTCACTGGCGCGACCAAGAATTAACGGTGCTGCACCTGCAACAATTAGGAGGAATCGTTTTTCAGTTTCCTGAACGTCATTTTTGCGGTAAAACCATCCTTGAGGAGTTGCGTCTCGGTCATCCGGAGATTAAAAGCGATCGCCTAACGGCGGCCTTAAAGGAGGTAGGATTAGAAAACATTCCCCTGGATACTTCTCCCCACAATCTTAGTGGTGGTCAACAGCGTCGTTTATCCCTCGCTGTCCAGTTAATCCGGCAGCCTAATCTGTTACTTCTCGATGAACCTACGGCCGGTTTAGATTGGTCTATGCGTCGTCAATTGGCTAAACTTCTCGCTAGTCTCAAACAACACTGGACTTTATTAGTAGTTAGTCACGATGCTGGGGAATTATTGCCTATTGCTGACCGTCACTGGAAAATTGAACAAGGACATTTGAGGGAAGTAATAAAGTAAAAAAACAGATAGTTGAGGTTTTGGGGTTTTGAGGTTTTGGGGTTTTGGAGTATTAGTTGAAATTTCCCCACTTCCCTATCTCCCCATTCCCCCATCTCCTATCTCCTGACTTGAAAGAGTATGAATTGTCTCCTAGGCACTTCTTAAAACTGGGGAACAGGCGTTCGTTATTTATGTATTGTACATATAGGTTATGTATATATTGATTGTATATATAAGCTTGGGCATAATATAGTTAGTTATAAATAGTTGACTAGACAAAAAATGTCCATATAATGAATGGTTATGCGGTAACTCTCGCTATTTTTAGCCTTGATTGTAAATTCTAGATAGTTTAAGCGATCGCCCCTTAAGAAAATGGCAATACAAACAACCTTTGCAGAGATTCTAGAAGCAGCCGAGCAACTTCCCCTTGAAGATCAAGAAAATCTCATTCATATTTTACAGAATCGTCTTCGAGATCAAAAAAGAACAGAGTTGTTTAGAGATGTTCAAGAAGCTCAACAAGAATTTGCACAAGGTCAATGTCAACCCATGACACCTGAACAAATCATGGAGGAAATCCTTTCGTGAATTTTGTTTTATTACGCTCGAATATACTTATTATAAATGCTCGAAAAGTTGTGAAAAAACAGGCTTTTTTAGTTCAAAATATCCAAGAAACTTTAGCTTTATTATCCGTAGATCCATTTCAACCTCGATTAAGAACACACAAATTAAAAGGGGAGCTTAAAGACTCTTATGCTTGTAGTATGGGCTATGATTTAAGAATTGTCTTTAAATTCGTTGAATATGAGCAGAAACAGGCAATTCTTTTGGAGTCAATTGGGACTCACGATGAAGTTTATTAGTGCGGATGATTATTACGCTCAGTTTGGAGAAACCGAACCAGAATCAAGATAAAAAACCCTAAGATGCCTCATTAACAGATATTTCAGCTTTTTTGAGGGCAATTTGCCATTCTAAGTCGGCTATTTCTCGATCGAGTTCGACAATTTCACTATTAACTTGCTTTAAATCGGCGATAATTTCTTGTTTACTGCGTTTTCTACCGTAGATAGCCAGTTCATCCTCTTGTAATTTCTCAAGGATAGAGTCTAGGGAAGCGGTTAAATCGGCCGAGGGACTATCCATAATACCTAGACGCATCAATACCTGTACCGCTTTGACAACGTCTTGCTGATAAGCTTCTCTAGAGGGGTAATCTTGGGGGTTTTTGAGATTTAAAGCGTCAATGATATTCATATTCCATACTGTGATTATGTCACATTTACATACCTCAAGTTTCTAATAAATTCCCTAACAGGGATTGCAATATCTTTTATTCTAGAGTAGAAATGCTCGACCGAGAAAATATTGATAGAGTATTGATAGGAGACTGGGGAAAAATTCAACTTTAAGAGGATTGTCACTGATGACAGCAGTTACCGAGAATGATCTGAAAAGGTTAGAAGATTTAATCGTTAGCGGACAGAAAGCGATCGAATCCCGACTGACAGCGATCGAGTCCCGACTGACAAACCTAGAAAATGGACAGAAGGCGATCGAAAACAGTTTAGGAGAAATTAAAGGGGATATTAAGGCCTTAGATGCCAAAGTTACGCGACTAGAAAAGCGGGTTGACGATCTCAACGCACGAGTCAACATTACCACCATTGGATTCCTTAGCATTGTCGGCATTTTGGTGACAGGAATGCTGACTATTGCCAGCAAAACAGTCTTTTTCCCCTAGTCCCTAGAATGATACTAAATCCTGTGTAAAAGGGATGGGAGAGTAGGTGAGTGCCAGAGCGGGGAAAAACAATCGATAACTTGGCAGTTAATCACACTATTAAAAACGGATTTGGGGTAAGACGGCCTAAATAAGTCAGTATATGCTTCTGCTCGCTGTCTATCCTGGGGAGAAATCCCTGTGGCGTTTCTCCAGTGCGAAATCTGGGCTAAAAATTGGCCCGGTCAGGAAATCTTGATGTTAAATTCCCCAAAAATTGCGCTAGGATCGGCTTCATAGCACAGGAAAGGCGATCGAGTGGGATAACCGATCCTGTGGTTTGAGAAGGTGACTGTATAATTGTTAGAGTGTCAATAGATCAATTCCAGAGGAATCATGAGCAATATCCAAGATAAAATTCAAGAAGAGCTAGAAAACGCCAGGGCCGTCTGTAGTACGGAAGGTGCCGCCTCTGGCGAATGCGCCGCCGCTTGGGATGCGGTGGAAGAATTACAAGCAGAAGCAGCTCACCAACGTCAAGACCACCCCCAAAAAACCTACTTCGAACAGTATTGTGATGATAATCCCGATGCGGCCGAGTGTCGCGTTTATGACGATTAATGGAGTCGGGCAGCGGTTTTTTCTCTCCTCACAGTAGAATCCTAGCTTTAGGGCGATCTCAACTATAAAGAGATCGCCCCTCGTTTTCTTGTTTGTTGGTCAAGCTGTGGCCGATTTTAGCTGCTGCGTCCGAAGACAGTAAAATGTTGACAGTGTAATTATGTCTGAATAGTTTATGAATCAACTTTGGTTTCGTCCTCTCGTTTGGATAGATTATCGTTTAGCCGTCCTATTTACGGTGATTATTCCGGCAATTTTGTTGATTTGGTCTTTATTTGCAAAAATCGAATCATTACAGAAATTGTTGATTATCTATTGGCGAGTGGCTAGTCTTTTATTAATTACTGTATATTTAATGATCGCTTCCTGGCCAATTGGTTTTGTCACCAGTTTTTTAGCTAAGATTTTAATCCCGATTTCCCTCTGGTTTTGGGTGGATATTAACGATGAAATTAAAGATTTACCCGCTAGTCCGATTAAATTTGTCACCACTGCTTGGCGTTGGGCAGTAACTATCTATTCTCCTCTGGGCGCGATTTCTACCTTACCTTTTCTCTCCTGTGCTATGTCAGGGGAATTGCTAAATTCTCCCTATTGTCAGGTTTGGCAGGAAGCACCCTGGCAGTTTCGCGAGATTTTTCATTCAGAAGCTACCGCTAATGTTTTGGGCTTTTTTGGTTTGGTTGGTCTCTCTTTTTATACTCTCTATTTTGCCCATTTTCTTCTTATTCGCCTTGGCAAACAGGGACGTTCAGCTTTACAACAGTAAGTCTTTAGCTATCGATAATTAGCCATTTTTCTATGAATATTGGTCAACAACTCGAACAATACACCCTCAAAAATCCCCACGAGGTTTTATTAGTGACTATTGCTGTGGATGGGGAGGAGGAAGAAATCTCTATTTTTAAGGGTTTTTCTAGTTCTCTTACTCGCAGCACCCCCTACGATCCCGATATTCCGATCATTCCTGAAACGGCGACAATTATTAAGATAGATCGTCTTGCTAGTCCTTATCATCCCCTTAATCCTCGCTATATCCAAGAAAATCTTAGCTTAGAGGAAATGCAATTTTTACTGATTAATTGAACGGGTAATTTTGCTTGGATAATATCAGCACCCATCTCGATGGATTTAACAGCTTTTATTTACCTTCCACAAACCTTGTCTAGATAGACAAGAGGTAAATTTTGCGGCGTTTTATGGTAAAATTACCGGGGAACGATAATCTCTGCCAGCATTCAAGCTGTCAAAGTGGATTTCGTCCCCGGCATCGATCGAGAACAATCAAAAAACTGGAGAATAATCTGGAGAATCTATGCAGCTTAAACCATCTAAACAAGAACTATTACAAATTGAGTATTTAGCCACCGCTGCCACCGGTAAAAATATAGCTAAAGATCAGGGAAAAGATGTGATTGAAGGATTAACTAAAACCCCCAAAAGTTTACCATCTAAATATTTTTATGATCGGCAAGGTTCCCAACTTTTTGAAGAAATCTGTCAATTGCCAGAATACTATCCCACTAGGACAGAAGCGGCTATTCTCCAAGAATATGCTCAAGAAATTGTCGCCTATACAGGTCCCTGCGAATTGATAGAATTAGGTAGTGGTAGTTCCACTAAAACTCGTCTGTTATTGGATGCTTATTATCGGCAACAAAAATCCTCTAAATATGTACCTATCGATGTTAGTGAAACTATTCTCCAAGCTAGTGCCATAGAATTACAAAAAGAATATCCTAATTTACCGATTCAGGGGTTAATTGGAACCTATGAACAGGCCTTAGCTTATTATCAAAATGCTTCCGATAATACCAGAATGATTTTTTTCTTGGGAAGTTCGATCGGTAATTTTTCTGCGGCTGAATGTGATAAATTTTTAGGAAAAATTGGCACTGTCTTAAAAGCTGGAGATTATTTTTTATTGGGGATTGATCTCCAAAAACCGTCGGCAATATTAGAAGCTGCTTATAATGATGCTCAAGGGGTGACAGCCGCTTTTAATTTAAATATGCTTTCCCATTTAAATTGGCGTTTTCAAGCTGATTTTAACCTTGATTTATTTAGTCATCAAGCTATCTATAATCAAGATAAATCTCAAATTGAAATGTATTTAATTTGTCAAAAAACTCACCCTGTTCATCTCAAAAAACTCGATTTAACAGTTAATTTTCAAGCATCGGAGAGTATTTTAACAGAAATCTCGCGTAAATTCAACCTAGAAACTATGCAAAAAGACCTAGAATCAAAGGGATTAAACCCGCTCAAGGTTTTCACCGATCCTGAAAATTTATTTGGGTTAATTCTCTGTCAGTTATCCCTGTAATTAACGAAAACATTATCATCAGTAATAGAGGCACAAAAACATGGAAAAGATTCAAGCACAGGCTCCTATCTCTCTAAGTAACTGTAGTCGAGAAAATATACTGGACTATTTTGAAAATGCTTGGCAATTAGAAGATATGCTGTTAAAAAGCATCATCAAAGAAGAAGCTTTTTATTGTAACCCTGACGATTTAAGAAATCCCCTCATCTTTTATTTAGGTCATGCTGCCGCTTTTTATCTGAATAAATTGCAGATGGTTAACCTATTAAAAAAAAGCCCTAATTCTGACTACGAATCATTGTTTGGAGTGGGAGTAGATCCGGCAACTCCCGCAGAATTAAACTCTGCTATCGCTCAGATTCAGTGGCCTAGGGTGGATAAAGTTTGGGAATATCGGCAACAAGTCTATGAAATTGTGGTCGAAATAATTAAAAATATCCCCCTCAATCTTCCTATTCATCCGCAGCATTCTCTCTGGTCATTAATGATGGGAATTGAGCATCAGCGTGTTCACTTTGAAACATCTTCAATGTTACTCAGACAACTGCCCTTAGATTGTCTGCAACGTCCTTCCGGTTGGCATTATGCCCCTTCTTTTGGTCAAGCTAGTCCTAATCAAATGGTGGAGGTTTCTGGGGGAATAGTAGAAATTGGTAAACCCCAGGATTCTCCTGTTTATGGTTGGGACAACGAGTATGGTTATCGTCAAATTCAAGTTAACAATTTTCTGGTGAGTAAATATATGATTACCAACGGAGAATTTAAAGAATTTGTCCATAATGGTGGCTACGAAAATCCCAGTTATTGGGATGAGGAAGCTTGGCAATGGAAAAATCATTATCAAGTCAAGTATCCTAAATTTTGGCTGGTAGATGAGGGAGGAAATTATCAATATCGAGCCATGTTTGATGCTCTCGATTTACCTCTGGATTGGCCAGTAGAAGTGAACTATTATGAAGCGATCGCCTACTGTCGTTTTCAAGGTCAAGGAATACGTTTAATGACGGAAGCTGAGTGGAATTTAGCCACCTATGGCAGTCAAAAAAATCGATGTTATACCCTAGAAAACGATAACTTTGATGACTATAACCTCAATTTAAAATTCTGTTCTCCCACTGCCGTAGGAATGTTAAAAAATACGGGCAATAACTCAGAAATTTATGACTTACGCGGTAACGTCTGGGAATGGCTAGAAGATGATTTTAATCCCTTAACTGACTTTCAACCCCATTACCTCTATGCTGACAATTCCACTCCTTTCTTTAATAGTCAACAT
Source organism: Microcystis sp. CS-574 (assembly GCF_028329095.1). Classification (NCBI taxonomy): domain Bacteria; kingdom Bacillati; phylum Cyanobacteriota; class Cyanophyceae; order Chroococcales; family Microcystaceae; genus Microcystis; species Microcystis sp. CS-574. The sequence goes on along the minus strand of NZ_JAQMSY010000259.1, from coordinate 70,580 downwards.
AAAATGATGTTAGGAGGAGCTTGGGTGACTAACGGCACAGAAATCCTACCCTACTATCGCAATTGGTTTCGCCGGAATTTTTATCAACACGCTGGTTTTAGAATCGCACAAAGTCTTTAGGTGGGGTGTGGGGTGTGGGGTTTTACCCATTTTCAGGGGGTCAATTACCTAATTTTCAGGGAAAAAGTGCCTAATTTTCTCCCCCGATTACTGCAAAGGCCAGCACTTTTTGATATCTTGAGATTTATCGGGCCAATTCTAGGTAATTGCCAATTAAAAAAAAATTCCCGGAAGGGTCGCCCCTCGATCGCTACAATAGAACCTAGTAGAATGCGGATAAACTCGATCGCCATGAATCAACCTGCAATTTTTCATCTCGCTATTCCGATTACCGATGTGTCCACAGCTAAAAGCTTTTACTGTGATGGTTTAGGTTGTTTAGCAGGAAGGGAAACCGAGAAAGCGATAATCTTAAATTTCTATGGTCATCAGGTAGTCGCTCACGTCACCGAAATGCCTCTTACTCCCCAAAATAGCATTTATCCTCGCCATTTTGGTCTAATTCTGCCGGATGCCAGGGATTGGGACAATCTTCTCGAAAAAGCACGAGTCAATCAACTAAAATTTTATCTAGAACCAAAAACTCGCTTTAATGGGGAGATAACCGAACATAAAACCTTTTTTCTAGAGGATCCTTTCTATAATCTCCTCGAATTTAAACATTATCGCCACTACGAAGCTATTTTTGCCAGTCGGCAATTAACAGCGATCGGCGATCGAGCTTAAAATAAACAACAGGTGACTTTTTTGTAACTGGTTAGTCCTATCTTTAACTGCGACAAAAATAGGGGAACTTCCCTCGGATTCTTTCATCGAAACTAAAAAAACCTTGGCTGGCAATGATCAATTCTTAGGAAATCTATGAAAAAACTCTTATTGTTAACCCTATTTATTATCGGTCTAGGATTTGCGCTCTTTCACTTTACTGGATTAGCAAATCGGGGCGAATATCAATCAATTTTAATCGACTTTAAGGACGATATACCGGTCAGCGTCCTCGATGAGCAGTTAAATACTGTCAATAAAAAAGCGGGAAAAACCACCAGTTTAAATAGTATTTTTTCCATCGATGAACATCTTTACATTATCGATGGAGATAGCAAACTCCTGAAAACTCTCCGCAATTCCGAGCTAAAAAAATACACCGAATCGATCGAACCAGATTATATATATCATGCTTTTATCGCCCCCAATGACCCCGACTATAGCAAACAGTGGAACCTGCGGGGAATTAACATCGAACGCGCTTGGGAAGAAAATCAGGGACAGGGGATCACCGTCGCCGTTATTGATACAGGTGTATCAAAAGTTCCCGATCTGCGAGAAACCGAGTTTGTGGAAGGCTACGACTTCGTCAATGATCGCAGCAATGCCGAGGACGATAACGGTCACGGAACCCATGTAGCGGGAACAATTGCCCAATCGACCAATAATAACTACGGGGTAGCCGGCATCGCCTACAAAGCCAAAATTATGCCCCTCAAGGTGCTTTCGGGGACGGGTGGGGGAACCGTGGGCGATATTGCCGAAGCGATCCGTTTTGCCGTCGATAATAAAGCCGATGTCATCAATATGAGTTTAGGGGGTGGAGGCGAAACCCAAGTAATGAAAGAGGCGATCGAATATGCCTATAGTAAAGGTGTGGTAATCGTCGCCGCTGCCGGTAATGCCGATGATAATTCCGCCGCCTATCCTGCCCGTTTTCCCCACGTTATCGGCGTTTCTGCGGTAGATGCCTCCGGAAATAAGGCCCCCTATTCTAATTTCGGGGCTGGAATCGATATTGCTGCCCCCGGCGGCTCCGATACGGGTAAAATTATCCAAGAAACCATCGATCCCGCTAAGGGGGGGGAACCGGCGTTCCTCGGTTTTCAGGGAACCAGCATGGCAGCCCCTCACGTTGCCGGGGTGGTAGCTTTAATCAAGGCTGCGGGAATTAAAGAACCCAATGCAGTTTTAGAGGTTTTGCAACAGTCGGCCCGTAAGATCAATGATGATCCCTTTAATCATTTTGGGGCCGGACAATTAGACGCGGGCAGTGCCGTACAATTGGCCCTGAAAGGACAGATTACTTTCCAAGATTTTTGGCGTTGGTTGCGCGATAACGGTTATCTCAATCCCCGTTTCTGGATTGATGGCGGTGCGGTGGCGGTTTTGCCCAAAATGGCTATGGTTTTGGGTTCTTATCTCCTCGCTTGGTGGCTGAGAAATTATTTTCCCTTCCCCTGGAACGGATTTTTGAATGCTGGTCTAATTTTTGGCAGTTCTGGCTTATTTTTCCTCAGAGGTCTTTATATCTTCGATTTACCCCAATGGCCTTTCCGAGTGATGGGGAGTTCTCTTTCCGACCTAGGAGGCGTTATTCAGGGAAGTTCTGCCCTTAATCCGCTTTTTGCCAGTGTTATCCTGCCCTTTGTCCTGATTGCTCTACTTTTGGGTCATCCCCAGGCAAAATGGTTAGCGGTGGGGGTATCTTTAGCCATGGCGGTGAGTTTAGGTATCAGTGCCGTTATCGATCCTACTCTGGTCTGGTTAGGTTCTGGTAGGATCGCTCAGGCATTTTTGGGCATAAATGCGCTTTTATGTCTCGGTTTAGGTTATTTAGCCCTGAAAAGTGCTACTTCCTCCCGATACGCTTAAACAGGGGTTACAATGGGACAACAAAGGTGATTTACCGCTCAAAACCTCTTTGGTTTTGGTATCTTCCTTTTGTTTTGCATTGAGTTCTCCTACAACAGCAGCCTCGGACATTAACCGAGGTTTTTTCTTTATGGTGTATCTTAGTTTCTAAGGGTTTTTTGGGAATTCTCAATGCCTATGCCGAAAGTTTTCGCCAATATCCCCTCGAATCATCGAGTTTATCCATTGTCTCTTTTCTCAGGTGTCTATCGTGTCAAATCATAAAATTCTCGTTATCGATGACAGTAAAGTGATTAGGATGCGCGTTCGCGATATGTTACCAGAGGGTAACTTTGAATTCCTCGAAGCTAAAGACGGATTAGAGGGCTATAATCTCATTCGTACCGAAAACCCAAATTTGATTATTTTGGACTTCCTTCTCCCAAAAATCAGCGGTTGGGAGGTGTTTCAGCAAATCCAAAGCGAAGATAATCTCAAAAGTATTCCCCTAGTGTTAATGTCAGGAAGGAAAGAGGAGGTAGTAGAGAAAATACCCGAACCTTTCCAATATTTTGCCTTTATTGAAAAGCCTTTCGACCAAAAACAATTGCTACAAGCGATTAAAGAAGCGATGGCCAAGGCAAAACAGTATTCTGCCAAACCAACAGTTTCTAACCCGAAACTAGAGGAACTCTCCGGGGATTATAGCACTGATATTCAGAATCTCCATGGCCAAATTGCTCAAATGCAAACAGAAATGGAAACTATCAAAAAACAAATGTCTCAATTAGTGGCTTTTATTAAGAAAAAACTAGCCTAGAACTATTCATCCCGATCTTTGATGATTTGGGTAAGCAGTTATCCTTATCCGGTGTCGCTAATCTCTGGCTAATCTCCTATCCCTTTTCAACAGGATTTAGTATAATAGGAAGTGGTATTTATTTAGTGAGTGACTAAGAAGTTATTAATTCACTGATAACTAATTATGAATTGGCAAGAAATAGCAGGTAATTGGGTTTTTCTCCCCCGTCGTCCCCGGGGTATCATTCACTTTTTAGGTGGGGCATTTGTGGCGGCGGCACCGAATATTACCTATCGTTGGTTATTAGAAAGTCTTGGGAATTCAGGATACGCTATTGTCGCTACTCCCTTTGTTAATACCCTCGATCACAAATCGATCGCCCGCACAGTTTTAAACCGTTTTGATAATATTATTGAACGTCTGCGCTGGAATCATAGTCTGCGCCAAGGTTATCTCCCCATCTACGGATTGGGTCACAGTATGGGGTGTAAACTACACTTATTAATCGGTAGTCTCTACGAAGTGGAACGGGAGGGAAATATCCTCATTTCCTTTAATAATTATCCGATTCGTCGGGCTATTCCCTTCATCGAACCTTTGCAAATTGACACCACTTTTAACCTCGAATTTACCCCTTCCCCCGAAGAAACAAACGAGTTAATTTTCCAAGATTATGCCATTCGTCGCAATCTTTTAATCCGTTTTCAAGACGACACGATCGATCAATCTCTGGTATTAAATCCCCTGCTAAAAAAACGCTTTAATGATTTAATTGCCCTGCGAACTCTCCCGGGTAATCATCTCACTCCCTTGGGTCAAGATGTCAGTTGGCAAACCGGAGAAGTATTTACTCCCCTCGATGCGATCGGCCAATGGTTAAAACAGGGACTTGCCCGGGATAATTCCCGTCTCAAAGATGAGATTCTCCACTGGTTAAATCCCGTCCTTCCCGCCCCTCGTTAGCTTTCCTCCAGATTAATCCCCATTGCCCGTAATTGCGCCTCTAGGCGGGCTAATTTTGCCTCAGCTTCCTGGGCCCGTTGTCGTTCCTGTTGGGCTTGCTGTTCGGCAGTCCTGGCCCTTTGTTCGGCTAATTCCGCTTTTTGCTTGATTTCTAGGGTGGTCAAAAACCGCGAGCCATCGGGATAAAAAATAGCTAACTGGGGACTCTCCAGTTGAAAACGAATCTGTAGAAGCGGACTCTGCCAATTATCGATCGCGGCAATCATCTCCAATTGATCACCCCTGCGCCACCAACCCTGTAGATAATTAGCATCGGGATCGTAGAGATAATATTCTTCTACGCCAAAACGCTGATAAAATTGCCATTTTCGGCGTATTTCCGCTTTAGTGTTGCCCGGAGAGAGAATTTCAAAGACCACCTGCGGCGCAATCTGGTTTTCTAACCATTGCTTATAGGAACCTCGATCGCCCTTGGGTCTGCCAAACACCACCATAGCATCCGGCGCTTGACAGATTTTATTATCCCCCTCGACCGGATACCACAACAGATCGCCGGCGATAAACACATTGTCATTGTCTGCGAATAAACATTCGAGATTTTCCTTAATCGTCACAATCCAGCGAAACTGTTTGGTATTATCGGCCATCGGTTTACCATCACTATCGGCATAGATAATCTCCGACTCAGAGAAAGATTGGGCTTTTACCATCGTTCTACTCCCTAGCGTACTAACTATTTAGTATAACATTAAATTCCCTGACGAAAGAGGGCAAAGGCCGAGGTATAACCGTGTAAAAAAGTGCGACCGGCCACCGGCCCGATTTCTCCATTGCCAAAGAAACCGGCGAGGGGAACATTGGCGAAATAACGCTGAAAAAGACCCGAATCAAAGTCCGGTTTTTCGTAGAGATTTTCCCCGCGACCGAGACAGGAAAAGATTAAAGCCCCTAGTACCTCTGAACTATTAGGTCTTTCTTGGGGAAAAGCTTGCAAAAGTAATTCTAAATCTAGGGCGGAAGTGTCGGCATCGCGCAGGTGAAATTGTACCCGCTGCCCCGGACGAACTCGATCGCCAATTGCGATCGCACCTTGACGAGGATCTACTCCCAAAACACTGCGAATTAAGAAATCCCCGGCCCGCAACTGCATTTTAAACTCATCCCTAGCAATACCGATAAAAAGGGAGTTTTGCACTAATTCCCGGTCTTTTTCCCTTAAGGAGGGGATTAAATCCCGCAGTAGATTTAAAGGTGGTTGCGGAGTCCCATCGGCCCCTTTACCGGTCATGGAGATGATAATATTGCGTTCTCCCTCACTTACCTGATAAATCGGTCCGATGGGACGACAACCCTGGGCGACGATAGTTTCGACGATAATATTGCCAGAAAGGGCGATTCCTACGGTTCCCTGACGATAGAGATAGCTATTACGCGGTTTTTGTTGATCGTGGTAGAATAGACCCCCAGAACGTTCGATCATGCCACCACTGACTAAACCGCCGATTTTGGCCGAACCGGGGTAGGCAAAATCCAAACCCTCTAACAGATCATTGATGCGACTGGAAAAAGGATCGGCTAAAAGGATAAATTGGGGATTTTTGGCCGCTTCTACCCCTAATAATTCTGTCCAACTAGAGGGGGAACTGTCGAGATCGGGCATTTCCGCCGCTTCGATATAGAAGGGCTGCACTTCCACATTAGGCAAATGGGCGACGGTGAGACTTAAAGCCGGACTCGCTTCGATTTCTCGCGCTTTTTCCCTCTCACCCATACCGACAATCCCCGCCCCACCGCAGCCGATCAGGACAGGAACAGGGAGTTTATCCAAGATTAAGGGAACTAAACGGGGATAGTCGCTGGCATAGGCAGAAGAAATAAAAATTATGGCTAGATCTGCCGATCCAACTAACTTATCTTGCACTTTTTCCACTACTTCCGTCACCGCCGCTTCTAGGGAGGGACGGGTTGATAGGGCATTAATCCACTCGATGCGATCGCTCATGTTTCTTGACCCCAAATTTGGTCTCAATGGTCAAAGATGATCATCTTAACAATAAATTAACCTAAAAATCCTATCCGCGCCCCTAGATGGCGCAATAAATTGTAGAATTGTCATGACGTGAGCCAATAAGGCCGCAAGGGATTGTCAGTTATTTTAATCATATTTAATCTTAAAATAGAGAATTGTCCCCGCTAAGATAAAAGTAACAAAATTAGCAATAATAATCGGTTTACTGTTCATATAAAGACCGTAGATGAGCCAAAGAAAAACCCCCAGACAAAAGCAAATAAACATAGTTAAGGACAAGTCCTTAGCCGAACGATAACGCCAAGTTTTAATCACTTGGGGTAAAAAGGAGACAGTGGTTAATATTCCCGCCACGATCCCGATTAGTTCAATAATATTCACCGATTATCCTCTTGGCTCAGTTTCTCTCATTTTAAACTGTTGACTATCTAAATTGCTGGTTAAGACGGAACTCTCGACATCATCGGGTAAAGTGTTGGTAAATGTGACATTTTTTCCCATTGTTTCTATTGAGCGACTACTATCACCGAAGTGCCGATTTTTACCTTTTCAAATAAAGCTTTTATATCTCGATCGCGCATCCTGACGCAACCGTGGGAGACGGCCCGGCCGATGAGATTTTCTTGGGGTGTACCGTGAAAACCGATAAAATTCGCGCCATCGGTCCAAAATCCAATCCAACGGGCCCCTAAGGGGTTGTTTTTTCCCGATGGCACCAGTTGACCGGTGAAAGGATGTTCCCAGACTGGTTCCCGCACCATCTGAATCACCCTAAATTGTCCCGTCGGGGTTTCCCAACCCGGACGACCGATCGCCACTGGGTAAGAAGCGATCATTTTCTGTCCTTGGTAAACAAAAACCCGTCTTTTTTTTAAATTTAGCAGCAAACGAGTTTCCGTTCGAGTTACCGTGGTTGTGGGAAGGGAATTGACGGGACTAATGGGGGGATTGAGGAAAAATTCCCCTATTCCTAGACATAAACAGAGAATTGGCAGAAAAACTCGCATCTGATAGCAGCAAAGTCAAGATTTTTTATCTGCATTCTAATCTGATTGTGATGAGATAAAACCAAAGTCGATAGGACGACTCCGAGGAGGAAGGATAAAATCCCAGTCGAGTTGGGCTAATTCGGTTACACTAATCCATAGCTAGAATATTAACTTTTGTAACTATGACCGCCGCTATTGCTCTCGATCGCGTTTCTAAAATCTATAATAATCTCCCGGTAGTTAACGAGCTTTCCTTTGCTATCGAAAAAGGGGAAATCTTTGGTTTACTCGGTCCCAACGGTGCGGGAAAATCGACGACAATCCGCATGATTATCACTCTAACCGAAGCAAGTCAAGGAGAAATCGAAGTGGCGGGGTATGATGTGAAAAAATACCGCGATCAGGTGAAGAAAAATATTGGGGTAGTCTTACAACAGATTAGCGTTGATGGGGAATTAACCGTCTGGGAAAATATGGAATTTCACGGCCGGATGCACCATATCCCCAATCCCCAGAGACAGGAATTAATTGATCGCTATTTAGATTATGTCAGTTTAAGCGATCGAAAATCTGCCCTTGCCAAAACTCTTTCCGGTGGGATGAAACGACGTTTACAGATTGCTCGCGCTCTTCTTCACGAACCAAAAATCCTCTTTCTCGATGAACCAACTGTCGGTTTAGACCCCCAAAATCGTCGTCGTTTGTGGGAAGTAATTCGCGATTTAAACCAGCAAGGAATGACAATTTTGTTAACCACTCACTACATGGAAGAAGTGGAATTTCTCTGTCAGGATAACACCGCAGGAAAACCGGGCAGAATTGGCATTATGGATGCGGGCAAATTAATCGAATTAGGAACTCTAACGGATTTTCGTAGTAAGTATGGCGAGGGTTTAGTTATCAAACAAGTTGGCGATAAAATCGATTATAAATTCTTCCCCACCGTGGCTGATGCTAATGCCTATCTCGACACTTTGAGCGATAAAACTGGAGTAATGTGTCGCCCTTCCAACCTCGAAGATATCTTTGTGGAACTGACGGGACATCAATTAGATTAAATTCTTAGTTTGTCCCTTAGGAAATTGTTAAGTTATCGGTTTTTGACTCCAGTTTTTCTGAGATTAGCTCTGTTTAAATCGGCATTTCTTGGCTTTGATCTGGTGTCAATTTTATGGGCCAACCTGCTAGAGTCTAGGTCAATTAGCTGAGGCTGTCCCTAAAAACCGAATTCAACCCTAAAAAAAGAGGCTTTTAGCAATTTTTAAGCTTTTTGAGCTAGATAAATGAATCTGGAAGGGAACTTTTTCCGAAGAGGGAGAGTCGTCGGGGACTGGATAAAAACTAGAGTCCTCCCTCGATCGATAGACAAGATTGACGGTAATCGTTTAGAATAAAGCACTGAACACTGAAGAAATGACAATTATCCCTATGACCGATCTCCAAGCAAAAACTAGATGGTCAACAGCGCGGCGATATTACGAATTGCTTAGTGTTTTAGTGGAACGTAATCTCAAGGGACGCTATCGAGGTTCTTTTCTGGGGGTTTACTGGTCTTTGTTAAATCCCGCGATTATGACGGCACTATACACGGCAATTTTCGGCACGGTTTTCGCCTCTTATTTTGATAATTCTCTAGTTAACTATGTCCTAGCGGCTTTCACTGGTTTAGTCGTAATAAATTTCTTTAATGCTTCCACTAACCAAGCTTTACCTAGTATTGTTGGTAATGGCAGTATTTTAAATAAAATTCGTCTGCCAGTTAGCATTTTTCCCGTTTCCATGGTAGTGGCAAATATTTTTCAATTTGCTATTAGTATCTTTCCCCTTTTGGCTATAGTAACTCTCTGGAAGTCTCAAAGTTTAATTAATGTAATTGCTCTGATTTTTCCCGTGATCGGTCTTTCTCTGGTTTGCACGGGAGTGGGTTTCTTTGTTAGTACCCTCTACGTTTTCTTCAGAGACTTACCCTATTTTTACGAAATTGTTTGTTTTGTCGCTTGGATTAGCAGCCCGATTTTCTATCCCCCGGAAATTATTCCTCCCTCCGTACAACCATTCCTGCTATTAAACCCATTATTACCGGTAATTGAAAGTATTCGCCAATTGTCCCTTTCCCCTGGATTACCGGATTTTGGTTTGATTTTTCAATCTCTACTCGGTGGGATCATTATCCTAGGAATTGGTTGGACTTGCTTCCGACTATGGCGACATTTATTTATGGATTTATTATAAATGACAGAAGTAATTCGACTCGATCAAGTGTCTCTCGAAAGACGCACTCAAGAAGAATTTTCCTACGATCTAAAAAGGACAATCTTCTCTCTTCTTGAAGGTAAATATCGTCAACCTGCCAAAAAATTAGTTCTAGATGATATAGATTTAGTAATTAATTCTGGAGCAAAATTAGGTATCATTGGAGCTAATGGCGCAGGAAAATCTACTCTTTTAAAAGTCATTTGTGGTATTCTAGAACCGACAAAGGGACAGGTGAGAGTCAGGGGACAAATTGCTTCTTTAATTGAATTAGGAGCGGGTTTTGATCCAGATTTACCAGTAAAAGATAATATTATTCTCTATGGGGTAATGCTGGGATTTTCGCGTCAGGAAATGAAGGAAAAAACCAAAGATATCCTTGACTTTGCTGAGTTAGAAGAATATATGGGAGCGCCGGTAAAGTCTCTTTCTTCTGGGATGGTGGCTCGTTTAGGATTTGCGATCGCAACAGAGGTTCACCCCGATATTCTTATTCTTGATGAAGTCCTTTCCGTCGGGGATGAAAGTTTTAAAAATAAGTGTAAACGACGTTTAAAAAAATTCTGGAATTCTAACGCTACTATTTTAGTAGTTTCCCACGATTTGACTTTAATTCAAGAGTCCTGTGACCAAGCAATTTGGCTGAATAAAGGACAGTTGCAATGTCAGGGTACACCAGAAGATGTAATCAAGTTTTATTTGGATTCCGTGCATCAAAATGAAGTTAATTTTTAATTAAGTAGGTAATCTCAATTAATTTATCTACGTTTGGCTCTCTTGGGTTTGGTGGGTAAAATGTATTATAGGATACATTCCTGCTGGCAATCAACTGGAACGAACCACAAAGACCCAAAGAACACAAAGATTGATCGCTTCTAGATAATCTAAACTTATCACACAAAGAATAAGAGAGCCTACGTTTTACTCAGTCGAAAACGCTGTCACAAAATAAAAAACCTCGGTGTCCAGCCGAGGTAGCGCTAAGTTATGTAGGAGAACTCAAGCAAATCTGTCAATGGGGTAAACCCAAACCCCGAAAACTTTTTAAGCTAGTAGGCCAAGTTTTTTGCCGTTGTCTCGGACTCAAGGAATCATCTTCTGTCCTATACTCTTCGAGACAATCTAAACCAGCTTGCTGTCTTGGCTGTTTTGCTTTAACTTTTAGTTCATGTAAATAAATGTAACAATATTTTTACGAATTGTAAAGAAGGATTGACAAAATAAAACTTATAGGATGTATAAGCTAAGTTAATATTTTTCGCCGATCGAAGCTAGGGAGGTAATATATAGGGAGATTGGTTCACTAGCATGACAAGGTGTACCCAGAATGTCCTATTTGTTTTTGTTGCCACTATTCACCGCTGCTCTGGCTGCCTATTTCTGGCAGAAGTCCAGCGATGAAATTGCTTATCTCGCCAGTGCCGCCACGGTAATTAGTTTAGTGTTGAGTCTGGTTTTAGCTCCTTGGCAGATTCAGCTATTAATTCTCTTGACAGTTGTGATTGTCGTCACCTTTTTATGGCAAGGACGAGAAGAGCAGAAGAATATCCCCGTCCCCACTCCAGAAACCGCCGGCGAGAAAAAGTACCGTGGGGCCACCTATATGGAGCCAACAGTCGCCGAGGCTCCTGTCAAGGAGCGAGGGGGTAAATATCGCGGTGCGGAGGTTAAAATCACCAATAATCCCACGGTGGCTAACCCAATTCGCTCCTCATCTCTCAAATATCGCGGTGCTGGTTCGGCAAACAAGGACCAGTAATCAGTTATCAGTTATCAGTTATCAGTTATCAGCTTCTGAAGGCAAAAGGCAAAAGAAAGAATCTGGCAATTCTCTTACCTAAAAAGAAGGTTAGAAACTAAGCACATCAAAGCTTTTGGCTTAACCAATTAGGTCTTAGATTCAGTCGAGTTATCAGATTTGAGTTTTAAGTTCACTGATTGGGTGCATCTTATATTTGTGATTTTGGTGAGCAGCAGAAGTTATTAAAAGAGGGCGAATGCAATTCGCCCCTACAATAATATTATTGAGATGCCCCCACTTCCTACTTCCCACTTATCTACTGGTCTTGAATATAAGGCTGATTATTCTTGAGACAGTTGTATGCCTTTTGTAACTCGATTCCTAGATAACCGATATGTTCGGGAATAATTGCGGGATTGGTAGCGGCAAACTCGCGGATTAATTTCAGGGGATTTTTGCCTTGATAACAGGCGACAATTTCCCCACTGCCGGGGGTAGTTTGTTGGACGAGAATTTGTTCTTTTTCCACGGAAATCAAAAAGTTACCGCTAGGGTCAAAAAAATCGCGCTGATTGACAATTTTATCGTACTGGGTAGCGATTAATCGTTCGACATTCTCCCAAGTATCATCGTATATATGGGCCGATTGACTAATAGTAATTAATGGACCCATTGATAAATTGTATTCGGAGCGCTTGCTAATCTCATCCCTAATATGTTGCTGTAAAGCACGCAATCCCATGGCATTTGCTGGCCAAGCGGCAAACATATCATTACTTCTAAATATTGCGGTGAGAGATAATTCATTTTCTACCACTCGCACCCAAATATGATTTAAACAGGGACTACCTCCTTTTTCGTGGTCTTTCACATCCCAGAGGGACATAACTGCACTAGCTGCATCAATTTCTGAGATTAATTTATTAATAACCTGTGCAATTTGGTCCCGGCCAAACCAAGAGCGTAATCTTTGACCATAGGTGTATTTAACTCCTTGGTGTATAGGGGAATCATCAAGAATTTGTCCGATATATTCGGTGAGAAAAGGTCTATTTATAGGCAAATAATTAGGTTCGGGAAAGTAAAAGTCTGGAGGTTCATCGGTGACGACGGCCATTAGGTCAATTAATTCTTGCCATTTACCATCATATCCTGTGGGTCTAATTGTGCCGGTGGTTTTAATCTTTTGGAGAATTTTTACCCAGGTTTCGGCAATAGTTTTTCCTTCAATGCGATGACCGTATCTTGTCCCGGGTAGCAGAGAAGGAAGATTTTCTAAGAGGGGAAAGATTAAGGGTTCTCCCCAAGTTGGTAAGGGAGATTGTTCTGCATAACTTTTGACGATTTCAATCGCTTCTGGGATGGATTTAACCGGTTGATATTGAATTGATTGACGTAATTTTTCGAGAGTTTTTCGGTCAATTTCCTTGTCAATATATCCCGTGATAGGAGAATTAATTAGCCAACATTCTCTACCTGTGTCACTTTTTCCTAACTGGAATCCTTGACTAAAAAAATCTAGCAAACACTGACAGCTACCAGAGTTCTTATCTTCCTTAGTTGCGTTGAGAATAACTAAATATCTAACGTGGGGATTTGCGATTAAGTTTCTCAGCAGGGGACTAATTCCTCTGGTGGGACTATAAAGATTGCCAATTACTGCGTATTGGTCGGGATTTAAATGTTTAGCAAGGGACTGTTTTACTGTCCATCCCGTGATAATTGCCGTTTGTCCGTGACCGCAGATTAATTGATTAGGTTTATAGTGGGGTTGGTAGATGAATTTAGGGGTGGTTTCTGTACTGAGCATGGATTTAAATTAATTGTTCAAGATAATTAATAATATTTCGGTGAAGGTGTTCTATTGTATCATTGCCATCCAGTTGTAAACAATTATCTTTATATTCTTTAAATATCTCGATAAACATCTGACGAACTTTCATTAATTTTTCTTGTTTTTCGTACACTTCTGTGATGGCTCTGTTTTTAATTCTCGCTAGAGAAATATCGGGAATAACATCGATATAAATAACTATATCTGGATTGGGAAAATGTTGATTTAACTGCCGAACAAAAGCAAATTCTTCGGGATTATTGCAATTGTAGGCCAGGGAAGAAAAATAATAACGAGTAGTGATAACGTGGGTTTGTTCTTGGTGAATAAGTTTAAAAACGCCATCGTGATCATTATATAAGTGATAATGGCGATCAGCTGCAAATAAATAAGCCATTTGTCGGTCAAATTGATTTTGATCTTGGATAGAAATAAGATTAGTTTGCATTATTTCTCGAATCAAACTACCGATGACTCCCTCGGAAGGTTCCGGACTTAAAACTGCTTTTTCCCCTCGCTTGAAAAAATATTCTTGTAGGAGTTTTGCTTGGGTACTTGTTCCAGATCCGTCAATACCTTCAAAGACAATAAATTTCGGTTTCATAATTTAATCTTCTTTTTTTATATCTAATTATCTGAATAATTTTTTTAGCCAAGTTAACCAAGATTTTTTTGGGGGGATTAACTGCGTCATTTCTCCGAGCATCTCTCCCATACTTCCCCAAATATAAATATTTTTATTGAGGGATTGTATGGTTAAATTTTCTTGTAAAGCTAAACTGATGATACCGATCATTTCTGCCGATTGATTACCGACTATTTGCGCTCCCAGTATTTTACCATCTTGTCGGTAGATTAATTGACAAAATCCGGTGGTTTCTCCCCAGATTTGCTGTGCCACTATATTTTTGATGGGATAGTTAATCATCTTTACCTCCTCACCATAGCTCTCCCGGGCTGCTTTTCCAGTTAAACCCACCCAAGCAATAGCCGGATCAAAAGCAATAAATGAGGGAATTTGATCGGGATTAAAGTTAAATTTTTCTCCCGTGAGCAGATGCTTGACTAACCCAAAAGCAGCCCGGTGATTTAAAGTAGGATCGGGATAATTATTTCTGAGCAAATTTAGGGCATAAATGCGGGAATTATCGGTTTGTAATTGCTGATTAACCTTGATTAATCCTTGTTCTAGTTTAACTCCCACCCCAGCCAAATTTAATCCCTGTTCATCGACTTGATAATTACCAGCAAAAATGATATCATCAACTTCGATAACACGATTGCCTAATTGTAGCCATTTTTGACCCTCGATCGCTTTCACTTGACTAGGACAATAGCCGGGTAAAATCTTAATTCCTTCCGCTTCTAAAATGGCAGTAACTAAATGGCAGATTTCCCGATCAATATCCGGCAGTAGATAATTATCCTCGATAATTAAGCTAATTTCTTTCCCCAAACGTCGGAGAATTTGCGCTAAACTCACAGCCATGCTGCTGTTACCAATAATCGCTAAATGTTGTCCCAAATTGTCTAAATTTGGCTCTTGCCAAAGGGTTTGAGCGGTAAAATAATTAACCTCATCTAAGCCGAAAATTTTCGGGACTTGCAGATAAAAACCCGGGGCGATAAGATAGTGTTTAGCCAACAATTGCCGACCGTTAACCACGAATCCCAAATGGGGCAGCCGGACAAATTCCCCCCCACCCGGGATCACATCTATTCCTTCCGTGGCTAATCTCGCTAAAGAATGATGTTTATTAATAGTTTTATCCACTTCCTCTAACCATTGCCGCAACCGTTGCCATTGGGGATAAATGGCCGTTTCTTGCCAATGATTGAGCAGTTTATAGAGATGGATAATTTGGCTGTATCCCTTGCTAAAAATGTCCTCAGATGCCTCTAAATTGTCCCTAGAAGGCTGTTGCACTAAAGCCACCCTTTTTTTGAGGTGAACAGCCAACAAAGCCGCTTCTATCCCCGCAGGAGTGGCACCGATAATTACTAAGTCGTAAACCACAAATATAAAGTAGGAATCAGGAGTCAGTATTCAGGAGTCAGGAGACAGTATTCAGGAGTCAGAATTCAGGAGACAGTATTCAGGAGACAGTATTCAGGAATCAGGAGTCGGTATTCAGGAATCGGAAACTTAACACTTAAGTAGGGAGGCACAATTATTTGTAGGATGGGTTAGCGGTAGCGTAACATAATCTGGCGTTGGGTTTCATGCTTCAACCCAACCTACGTTCATCTTATATTTAATTCCACCCACCCACTTAAAACTCAAATCTGATAACTGATAACTGATAACTGATAACTGATTACCGGCGCCGGTCTTGCAATTTTTTATAGACATCTCGCAGAGGAACTTGATGATAGGCGAGAGCGACGAGAGTATGATAAAAAAGATCGGCCACTTCTGCAGCAATAGCATCGCCATCATTATCTTTGCAGGCCATGACCACTTCTGCCGATTCTTCGCCGATTTTCTTGAGAATTTTGTTATCTCCCCCGGCCAAAAGTTTACAGGTGTAGGATTCCGGATGAGGATCGTCTCTGCGATCGCAAATTACCTTAAACAATTCCGAGAGGGTGTCGGCCGCTGGCGGTGATTTTTGCCAATTTACTTGATGAAAACAGCTTCTTTCGCCGGTATGACAGGCAATATCACCGATTTGCTCAATAGTCAGCAAGATAGCATCACTATCGCAATCGTAGCGAATTTGACGCACCTTTTGGATATGGCCAGAAGTAGCGCCCTTGTGCCATAATTCTTGACGAGAACGACTCCAATACCACGCTTCCCCGGTGGTGAGGGTTTTTTCGAGGGATTCCCGATTCATCCAGGCCATCATTAACACTGTAGCATCAAGATAGTCTTGAGCGATCGCTGGTACTAAACCCTGGGGATTATAAGCGATTGCGTCGAGGGGAATAGCGGAGAGTAAAGAGGACATCAGTTTTTTGCGGTCAAGAATTATGGTGGGACAAATTGCCCAAAGCTTAATTATATAGCCTTAACGTTGGGCAATTTCCACAGTGCGATCATTACTAAAGGAATCCACCACAATAATATGATCTATACCCAAGCTTTTTGGTGAAAGCTGGATAAATAAACAGGCTCTAGTTTTAAGAAATATCTCAAACTGTTATAAAACTTAATCAAGAGAGGGATCATATACAAAACTTAACATTGTTTAACGTCAAAACTTCAGTTCAAAGCCAATCAATTTCCTAACCAGGCAGCTGCGTTAAAATGGGGATAAGGTTAAGAATACAACTAATCCCTACAGCAGAGTCTTTTGGATTGGCACCCATAACAAGTTATCCCGTGCGATGATCGGGGAAACTCAGGTTTTAGGAGAACAAAGAATTTTTTTCCAAATCTCTGTGGAAAGATGTATTATGAGCCATCATAAATCTTCTTCAATCAGCATTGGGAGCTAATCACAGTATGAAAGTGGACAAACACCTGTCTTAAGTTAGACAATTCTACCCTCAGGAATTTCTTTGATTTAAAACCGAGTCCTGTCGATAGAGTTATGTATATAGTAATTTCAATTAAGCTTGAGAATATCAATACCAGATTTCCTAAGAGTTTTGTCGGTCTAGACTATATTAAACCTATCTGAAATGACTATTATTCCTACTCGAGGTAATCACAGGGTGAAGGTGGACAACTACACTGTCTCAGGTTGAACGATTCTCCTACAATAAATTTTTCTAATTTAAAACCAAGTTACTATGTATGGATAACCTAATCACGATTAGAGAAGCCTCGGGCTTGCTCGGAGTTAGCATTAAAACCCTCCGGCGCTGGGAACAACAGGGGAAAATTTCCTCAATTCGTACCCCTGGTGGTCATCGGCGCTACCGACGGCAAGATATATTACAATCTGTTCAATCAACCCCATTTATCATTGGCTATGCTCGTGTTAACCGACCTGAACAAAAACAACAACTAGAGGATCAGATAAAAGCCTTAGAAGACTTTTGTCATCAGCAGGGTCAACCCTTTGAAATTCTCAGCGATATCGGCAACGGAGTCAGTCACAATCGCCCTAATCTTATGCGTCTAGTAGAGATGATGTGTAACGGTGGGTTGGAATGTCTAGTTTTAACCCATCCAGAAAGTGTTGGCCGCTTTTGTCATGATTTTATTTTGGGTTTGTGCAGTTTCTTTAAAATCCAAGTCATTCTCCTCAATCAACCCCAGAAATCCATTGCAGCTGAGGATTTAGTGGACGATCTGCAAGCCCTCGTCACCATCTGTTACAATCGTCTCTACCCGCTACATAACCCGGATCATCGGCAATTGGTGGAATACCTAGGGGCGCTTAAGAATCTCCCCTCGGCTTAAAATTATCCTTGGACTGGGTTTCTCCTCCCTCTTTGTTGCCTGTCTGATGCCGACTCGGCTATTCCCCGAACAAGGGCCAAGAATAGTAATATTTTAGCTGACGACTAACGGCTATCATAACTCTACATTGACGGCAAATGAAACTAGAAACCACGGCGATTAAACGGATTCTCGATGCTAACCTTGACCGCGCTAGAGAAGGACTGCGAATTATCGAAGAATGGTGTCGTTTTGGCTTAGATAATCCCAATTTAGCCCAAGAATGTAAAGAAATGCGCCATCAATTAGCTAGTTGGCACTCGATCGATCTTAAACGACATCGGGACACAGCCGGCGATATCGGCAGGGATTTAAGCCATCCCAGGGAAGAAATCCGGGAGACTGTCGAGGGACTGCTGCAGGCAAATCTCGCTCGCGTACAGGAGGCTTTTAGGGTTTTAGAAGAATACGGTAAACTCTATGATCTAGAGCTAGGGATAGCCTGTAAACAGCTGCGCTATCGGGTTTATCAGCTAGAGAGTAAACTATTAATCTCGCCACCTCTGGAAAAACTAAAAGCATCTCCCCTCTATCTAGTCACTTCTCCCGCCGAAAATCTGTTAGAAATCGTCGAATTAGCCCTAAAAGCAGGTTTAAAATTGGTGCAGTACCGCCATAAAACCGCCGCTGATACGATTCGTTTAGAAGAAGCCGCTAAACTGTGTGAGTTATGCCACCGTTACGATGCTTTATTTATTATGAACGATCGCGTCGATATTGCTAAGGCCGTTCATGCTGATGGTGTTCATCTCGGTCAACAGGATCTACCGATTTCCCTAGCGCGGCAATTTCTCGGCCCGACGGCAATTATCGGCCGGTCCACCACTAATCCCCAAGAGATGGCCAAAGCAATCCAAGAAAAGGCCGATTATGTGGGAGTTGGTCCAGTTTATGCCACCCCCACCAAAGCGGGAAAAACCCCCGCAGGATTGGAATACGTCCGTTATGCGCGGGAAAATTGCCCTTTACCCTGGTTTGCGATCGGTGGTATTGATAGTAATAACATTAAAGAGGTTTTAGAGGCAGGAGCGCAACAGGTAGCTGTAGTCCGGGCCATCATGGAAGCGCAGCACCCCGATGTGGTGACACAAGAATTATTAACCCAATTAAAGTAGGGTGTGGGGTGTAGGGTGTAGGGTGTGGGGTGTAGGGTGTGGGGAGAAAAAAGCTGTCTCCTGTCTCCTGAATACTGTCTCCTGTCTCGACTAGGAAATTAATTTTGCACGACTACTTATCCAAATCCATGTCAGAAATAACCTTGCAAATTAACGGCAAAACTCAAACCTGTTTACCCGCAACTAAACTACCGCAAATGCTAGAAAATTTGGGCATGAATCCTCGGTTAGTTGCAGTGGAATATAACGGGGAAATCCTCCATCGTCAGTATTGGGAAAACACGGAAATCAAGGAGGGGGATAAATTAGAAATTGTTACTATTGTCGGAGGGGGATAAAATAATCAACAATCGACAGTTGAGGGAAAAAACTTGTTAGTTATCGGTTTAATGAGTGGCACATCGGTGGATGGCATCGATACCGCTTTAGTGGAGATTAGCGGTACAGTGGAGTCTCCACAGGTGCAGTTATTAGCAGGGGAAACCTATCCCTATTCCCCCCGATTACGCGAGACAATTTTACAAGTCTGTGGGGGAAAAAAGCTATCTATTGAAGCTTTAGCCAGCTTAGATGATGATATAGCCGCAGAATTCGCCCAAGCCGCCTTAAATATCCAAAAAGAAGCCCCAAAAGCCCAATTAATCGGCAGTCACGGTCAAACCGTTTTTCATCGACCCCCCGCAAACGATCGCCTCGGTTACACGGTACAATTAGGACGGGGAGCAGCGATCGCAAAAATCACCAGTATTCCCACCATTAGTAATTTTCGCGCTGCCGATATCGCGCAAGCTGGTCACGGTGCGCCCCTAGTGCCGAAAATTGACGCTTATTTGCTTTCTCACCCCACCAAAGCCCGCTGCGTCCAAAATATCGGCGGTATTGGCAATTTAACCTATTTACCCCCCCGACAAAGGGAAAATTGGCAGCAAAAAATTTTCGGTTGGGATACCGGCCCCGGCAATGTCCTTATCGATTTGGCCGTACAATTTTTGAGCCAAGGCCAACAAACCTACGACCATAACGGTCAATGGTCGGCCCAGGGTCAACCCTGCTCCGAATTAGTTCATAAATGGCTACAGGAGCCTTATTTTCAACAATATCCCCCTAAATCCACCGGCAGAGAGTTATTTAGTCCCGCCTATCTAGCCCAATTGCACCGGGATGCCCAAGCTTATTCCCTCAGTGATGCCGACTGGTTGGCCAGTTTAACCGATTTAACCGCCATTTCGATCGCCCACAGCTATCAAACCTTTTTGCCAGAAATGCCTGCAGAAGTGCTGCTCTGTGGTGGTGGCGCTCATAATGCCTACCTGCGCCAAAGACTATTAGCACATTTGGGGGCAAATGTCAAGCTTTTGACCACTGATGAGGTAGGATTAAATAGCGATTTTAAAGAAGCGATCGCTTTTGCCCTTTTGGCCTATTGGCGCTGGCACAATTTCCCCAGTAATTTACCGAAAGTCACGGGAGCAAAAGAGGAGGTTTTATTAGGAGAAATTTATCTATGAGCAGTATATATGAAATATTTTCAACAATTCAACGCCAAAGAGTCAGCGATGGGCAAATAGTGCCAATTTTAAGCGATTGTGCCGACTATAAACGTCTTTTAATTCTTGTTTGGCCGCAATTGGGAGATTTTGACAGTCTCGAATACGCTTGGTGGTTAGAAAAAGAGGCAGCCCTTTGGCAAAATGCCGGGATTACCATTCGTGCCATCGGTATCGGCGATCGCAATTCAGGTTTAAAATTCGCTGAATATACGAAATTTCGGCAAGATTGGCTGTTTGTTGACCCGAAAGCTGAATTACACGATTTATTAGGACTGTATCGCGGTTTATCGTTAAAATTACCGAGATTTTCCCCCGGACAAAATGCCTGGTTAAATCTAATTTTGATGTGTGCGGGTGTGGGTAGTCCGGGGACTCTGGCCGAAGTGCTGCGGGGTTATCGTGGCGATCGCAAAGCCCCCCAATTAATTGCCGAGGAGGAAACAATACAAGCGCGGCCTTTACCAGCTTTCCGGGGTTCCCTATTCAATCTTGCTGGGGGTCAAGGTTTTCAGCGACCTTTTGAATTAGCCACCCTGAGACTGCGTAATATGACTCAAGTTTTGGGCAATTGGTCAACCTATGTCCCCGATAGTAGTTATCTCACCCAACGGGGAGGGACTTTTTTATTTGATAGTCAAGGAAAGTTACTCTATGAGCATCGAGATGGAGGTATCTTGGGATTTGCTGAGAATATGAGTTATCCTCTCGCTTTTTTGCGGGATTAAGCTTTTTTCTTCTCTATATAGAGAGTTTCGATTAAATGATACCAGTCCAAAATTTTAATCCTTTCCTGTTTCTCACCGATTTCAGGGAATAATAATCACAATAACCCTTTTGTAGGGCTTTTTGTTTCCCCATCGGGAATTATCATCTTACCTTGGCAGACTAGAACTGATGCACCACCCACAGAAACTTCCGTAATTTTACGGTTGTTTTTCTGAAACTTTAATTGTAAACTGCTGGGTCTGCCCATTTCCACTCCTTGGATTATCGTCCATTGATTCATCCCTTCCCTAGAAGATTCTAAGGCCACTAGGTAGCCCGCTAAAGCGGCCACAGCCGAACCAGTGGCGGGATCTTCCATAACTCCTAAACCGGGGGCAAACATTCGGCCATAGAGACGAGATAGGGGAGATTCTGGGTCAAAACAGCAGACAAAAAGGGAATTAGCGGGGGATTGACCTAATAATGATGACCAAAGAGTTAGATTTAGTTTTATTTTCCCTAAAATATCTCGATTTTTGACGGGGATGAATAAAAAAGGGAGGCCACAGGAAAAAGCGCGGGGGGGATAACCGGGTAAGAAATCGGCAACGCGTAGGGAAAGAATCGCCGCTAAATCATCGAGAGCATAAGTATCCGTCACTAATTCTGGCAATTGTGCCACTTTTAACTCACTATAGACCGGTTTTTCCCCCTCCATGATAATTTTCACTGGTACTAAACCGACTCCTTCCTCCAGATAAATCGTGGTTTCTTGGTAGGGGGGAATAGCGCCGATTAGGGCTAAAATATAGGCTGTGCCGACGGTAGGATGACCAGCAAAGGGTAATTCGGTACTGGGGGTGAAAATCCGGACTTTTTTAGTGCCTTGGGGCGTTTCTGGCGCAAAAACGAAGACTGTCTCCGAGAAGTTAAATTCGGCGGCGATTTTTTGCATCTGGGTGCGGGTTAATCCAGACGCTTCCGGAAAAACCGCCAGGGGATTACCGCCAAAAATGCGATCGCTAAAAACATCGGCGGTATAGTAGGAATAGGTAGGCACGCGGGGGATAGGGCAACAGTTATCGGAGAATTTTTTGATCTTACACCTATCTTCACCCCTGACCGCCCCCCGGTTGTCTGTCTAGGGATAGATACTCCTTGTCAGTCCTGTTAGTCTCTGTTGACTAAGAAATAATGAAAATACAGAGTTTTTCATAAAGATAAGGTATGTCTTGAATCGTCTCGGAGTCTCCTATGGGAGAAACCACAAAGACACAAAGGACACAAAGATTGATCGCTCCTATATAAGTTAAACTCATAACACAAAGAATAAGAGAGCCTAACTGCCATAGGCTCTACTACTTATCCGCTTCTAATCTGGCTAATAAACTGACTAACTTATCTCTGACGGAATTGTGAGTGTATTCGTCTTCAGGGTGAGGTTTTTGATGGGGTTTTTGAAAATAGGGACGTTCCCCGTATAATTGTCCCCATTTCACATCGACTCGGTGTACTAATTCATAGAGTAATTCTTGATTGTCTATAATTTCTTCTAGGATTAACTGTAAAGCTTGAACGGGATTATCTAAATTTTGACTGACTTTGGTTAATTCTTCATCGACGATAAGCTGTAAAATTATCTGCAAAGCTCCCGAAGAATCCCCTAAATTAGCGGCAATAAATTGTTTAATCTCTGTGGTAACTTGCACTAATTTGGGGACAGGAGATTCTCCTTTGAGGAAATCCGCCCCCTCTTGAGCGATAAAATCTGCTAGGGTAAACTCGCGCCTTTCGATGATATCTTGGGAAAAATCCGGTTCTTCAGGGGTCATAAATTAAAAATATTAGCGATAATAGACTCTAGGACTTATTGTGACATTTTTAGGAATATCTATGGGCATCGATCGCAGAGAGTTTCAGCAGCGTCGTCAGCAGGTAATGGAAAAAATCGGCAATGGAACGGCAATTTTTCGCAGTGCGCCCATGGTGGTCATGCACAATGACGTAGAATACACCTATCGTCAGGATAGTGACTTTTTTTACCTGACAGGATTTAATGAACCGGAGGCGGTGGCGGTTTTAGCACCCCATCACCCCGAACATCAGTTTATCCTGTTCGTGCAGCCAAAAGACCCAGAAAAAGAAACCTGGACCGGCTATCTCCACGGTGTGGAAGGAGCAAAGGAGATTTTTGCTGCTGATGAGGCCTATTCTATCGAAGAATTGGACGAAAAATTACCCCAATATCTCGAAAAAGCCGAACGAATTTATTATCATCTCGGCCGGGACAAAACTTTTAATACAAATGTTCTAAAGCACTGGCAAAAATTAATCGCCACTTTTCCCCGTCGCGGCACTGGACCGACTGCTTTAGAGGATACTAATTTTATTCTCCATCCTTTGCGCTTACTGAAAACCGAGGCCGAATTGGACAATATTCGCCAAGCAACTGCTATTTCAGCACAGGCACATAATCGGGCCAGAGAATTTACCAAAGTTGGTCACTATGAGTATCAAATTCAAGCGGAAATTGAGCATACTTTTCGCCTAGAAGGGGGTATGGGTCCCGCTTATCCTTCTATTGTTGCTAGTGGTGCTAATGCCTGTATTCTGCACTATATCAACAATAATCGCCAAGTACAAGAAAATGAGCTTTTATTAATTGATGCTGGTTGTGCCTACAATTACTATAACGGTGATATTACCCGCACTTTTCCCGTTAATGGTAAATTTACCCCCGAACAAAAAATTATCTATGAAATTGTTCTGGAAGCTCAATTAAAGGCGATTGAAGTGGTAAAAACTGGTAATCCTTATAATCTTTTTCATGACACGGCCGTGAGGACAATTGTGGAGGGATTAGTGGATTTAGGGCTATTGGTCGGCGACATTGATGAGATAATTAAAGAGGAAAAATATAAGCCTTTTTATATGCACAGAACTGGCCATTGGTTAGGATTAGATGTCCATGATGCGGGAGGTTATAAAGTTAACGAAGAAACTTGGCAAACTTTGCAGCCTGGTCATGTTTTAACCGTGGAACCGGGGATTTATATCTCCCCCGATATTAAACCTGCTGAAGGACAGCCGGAAGTGCCGGAAAAATGGCGAGGTATCGGTATCCGTATCGAAGATGATGTGTTAGTTACTGCCACAGGAAATGAGGTTTTAACTGCAACGGTTCCCAAAAAAGTTGAGGATATCGAATCTTAAGTAAAAAGCTAGGTGTTAAAAATTGTCAGATTCCCCCTAACCCTAGGGTTGATTAATAGTAGGGTTGATTCATGAATCAACCCTACCCCCCTTAAGGATATTCAATTAAGTTTTTTCTAGAGATTATTATGGTTGTCACCAAAGAAAAATTATATACCTTTGCGGAATATTTAAATTATCAGGACTGCACGGATGATAAATACGAATTATTTAACGGAGAATTAATTTCCATGCCTCCCGCTAGTGGCTTTCATTCTTTGATACTTAGATATATATTTAAGGTGTTAGAAAGGGAAATAGAGAGGCTACAATTAGACTGGCAAGTTATGCCCGCTACGGTGGGAATTCGCACCGATAAAGCTAAATCGAGAATCCCAGACTTAATGATTTTAACTGCCGAACAATGTCAAGAGATTAGAAATATGACTACAGCAGTGATTGAATTTCCTCCCCTGTTAGTTGTAGAAATTGTTAGCCCCAATAATGCTGATGATGACTACCGTTATAAACGTTCAGAATACGCAGTGAGAGGCATTCCTGAATACTGGATTATCGATCCTATTGCCCTAAAAATATCGGTTTTAAACCTAATTTCGGGATTTTATGAACTGGCAGAATTTAACAACGAAGATAGAATAATATCGGTGACATTTCCCGATTTACAATTAACTCCTCAAATGGTCTTTGAATAGTAAAATCTTGGTGGAGGTTATCATGATTACTACCCAACAAAAAATATATACCTTTGCGGAATATTTAAATTCTCAGGACTCCACAGATAATAAATATGAATTATTTAACGGAGAATTAATTCCTATGCCTCCTGCTAGTGGCTTTCATGCCTTAATTCTTGCCTTTATTTATGATTATTTAATGGCAGAAATTAAAAGATTAAATCTAACTTGGAAAGTCATGCCTGCTACCGTGGGAATTCGCACCGATAAAGCTAAATCGAGAATCCCAGACTTAATGATTTTAACTGCCGAACAATGTCAAGAGATTAGAAATATGACCATAGCAGTGATTGAATTTCCTCCCCTGTTAGTTGTAGAAATTGTTAGCCCCAATAATGCTGATGATGACTACCGTTATAAACGTTCAGAATATGCAGTGAGAGGCATTCCTGAATACTGGATTATCGATCCTATTGCTGTAAAAATATCGGTTTTAACCCTGATTTCGGGATTTTATGAACTGGCAGAATTTAACAACGAAGATAGAATAATATCGGTAACATTTCCCGATTTAAAATTAACTCCTCAAATGGTTTTTGCCCAGTAGCATTATTAACGATTATGACTATCCCCTTAGAAATCCAACAACGCTGCCAACAATTAAAAACAGAACTACAAAGGGCCAGTTATGCTTATTATGTTCTTGATGATCCTTTTATATCCGATAGCGTTTATGATCAACTTTATCGGGAATTAGAAGACATAGAAAAGCGTTATCCCCAATTAATCACCCCCGATAGTCCCACCCAAAGAGTCGGGGATAAAATCTCTAGTCAATTTGTTTCTGTTCGTCATAATATTCCCCTGTATAGTCTCGAAAATGCCTTTAACCTCGAAGAATTAAATAAATGGGGCAGCCGTTGGCAAAGATATATAAATGAAACCCAAGACACAGAATATGTGTGTGAATTAAAAATCGATGGTTCCGCGTTAGCTTTAACCTACGAAAACGGCTTTTTAGTCAGAGGTGTTACTAGAGGGGATGGAGTCACTGGCGAAGATATTACCCCCAATGTGCGGACTATTCGCTCTATTCCTTTACGCTTAAATATAGACAATCCCCCGGCAATTGTGGAAGTGCGCGGTGAAGCCTTTTTACCCCTCGATACCTTCGATAAAATCAATCAAGAAAGAGAAGAAAAAAGGGAATCTCTCTTTGCTAATCCCCGCAATGCGGCAGCAGGAACCCTACGACAATTAGATCCGAAAATAGTTGATAAAAGACGCTTACAATTTTTTGCCTATACCCTGCATTTAGACGATAACAATATCACTACTCAATGGCAATCCTTAGATAGATTAGAAACCATGGGATTTCTGGTTAATCCCCACCGTCAACTCTGTCCATCCCTGCAAGAAGTGGCGCAATACTATCAAGATTGGCAAGAAAAACGTCATCAATTAGCCTACATGACCGATGGTGTCGTAGTCAAAATCAACGATTTACAGCGACAAAATCGCTTAGGATTCACTCAAAAATTCCCCCGGTGGGCCATCGCTTTAAAATATCCTGCCGAAGAAGTCCCCACGGTAGTTAAAGATATTATCGTCAATGTGGGACGCACCGGCGCAGTCACACCCATGGCGGTGATGGAACCGGTACAGGTAGCAGGGACCACCGTACAAAGGGCTACTTTACATAATAGCGATCGAGTGGCCGAATTAGATATCCGAGTCGGTGACACGGTAATTATCCGCAAAGCGGGGGAAATTATCCCGGAAGTGGTGAGAATCCTGCCAGAATTGCGTCCTAGCCACACCTTACCCTTTCAGATGCCCACTAATTGCCCTGAATGTCAATCTCCCCTAGTCCGTCCGGTGGGGGAAGCGGTGACGCGCTGTGTTAATAGTTCCTGTCCGGCGATTTTGCGGGGAAGTGTAGTACATTGGGCCAGTCGCGATGCTCTCGATATTCGGGGATTAGGGGAAAAAGTGGTGATTTTGCTGATTGAACAGGGATTAGTCACCGCCATTTCTGACCTCTACAGCCTCGAAAAAACGGAAATTGCCAAATTAGACCGAATGGGCGAGAAATCAGCCTTAAATTTGATTACAGCTATGGCTCAGAGCAAAAATCAAAGCTGGTCGAGGGTACTTTATGGGCTAGGAATTCGCTATGTGGGCAGCGTTAACGCCAAAATTCTCACCGAAAGTTTTCGGACTGTGGAGGAGTTAGCTAACGCCAGCGTGACTGATTTAGCCTCTATCTATGGTATCGGTGAAGAAATCGCTCAATCGGTCTATGATTGGTTTAGAATCGAGGCTAATCGGGATTTAGTCGCTAAATTACAGGCAGCGGGTTTACAATTTGCCGCAGCAGCAAAAACCACCACCACTAAAGCGACTTTAGCAGGGAAAACCTTTGTCATTACTGGCACTTTACCAACTCTCAAACGGGAGGAAGCGAAAGAATTAATCGAAAAAGCTGGGGGGAAAGTGACGGGTTCTGTCAGCAAAAAAACCGATTATTTAGTGCTAGGAGAAGCGGCGGGTTCTAAGCTAGAAAAAGCCCTAGAATTGGGCATTACTCAGCTAACCGAAGCACAATTACTCGAATTAATCAAGGGTTAAAAGCTTAAGTATTATCGATTAACCCAGCAACAGCATCAAGATAATCATTAAGTTCCATTTTGTGAGCTTGGGCAAATAAATTAAGGGTTTCTACCTTTGTTCCTTCTCCCTGTTCAATGCGTCTCACTTGACGCTCGGATACTCCTATAATATCTGATTGTCGCAGTTGATGCTGTTTGCGTAAAGAGGCAATCGCTCGACCAAAAATCTGATCATGTTTTAATTTAATCGCTGCAAACTTTTGTTTTGCTTTTGGTTCAATCACACTCAAAAAAGCCTCTATATCAAGATGAATATCCACGACTGGCCAATGAATATAACTACCATCTTCTGCTATAATAAACTTCTCTCTTTCTTCTAGAGGAATACGCTGTAAAGCTGGCATAGATGCAAAGGGAATTTCTAGCTCATCGAGATCACAGCGACTGATTAATAAACTTTCCCCAATAACTAAAGCTGTGGCGATTAAATGCTCTTGCGCTCCCCAACTCCAAGCATTAATCACCCTTGTCGGTAAAATAAAATCTCGATAAACGAGGGTATTTCGCAGGGTGCGTAAATTGGCCTGTTTAAATAGTTGCGGCAACCAGATAGAATCAATGTCTGCTCGGATAAAAAGACCTCGCAGATGATGTTTATCATTAGCATTTCTGGCAATATCTGACACTGCTTTTAAACTGGTCAAAGAAGTACAAATAAAGATGTTTTTTAAAGAATCAATATTCTTTAAATCTGGTAAGGAAAGAATCTGCACAGATTGAAACTCTGGCAAGAAATTATAAATTTCTTTATCCTCAATTATAACAGTAATTTCTGGCTTATTTAACATGATTAATTCCCCTGCGTACAGACTTTTGCCTCCCATTCAATCAGGAGCGCAGAACGATTGGCTAAAACGTGGTCGAGTATTTGCTTTTTTTCCTTACTAGATATTTTGGCATTGGCGGGCCATTTCACCTGAAAATTTAGACCATTTTCTTGATTACAAAGTAAGAAAAAAACTCTAATTTCCCATTGGCCCGGTTTACGAACATGAAAATGAGGTGGCCAATGATCGTGAGAATTGAAAAACAGATCTAAGCCATCTAAATTAAAGGATTCCACCTTGCCCAAATGTTCACCTCGCCTACCTCAACTCTGGTCACTTAATGCTATTATACACTTAACCAGACATTTTGTCCTTAAATTCTGAAATATAATGTCTGCTTAACCTAGAACGATCAAAGCGTTAGATTAGAGAGAGTCCTTTTTTGAGAGATATTTAAACCTGATGGTCTGGCCTTTTAAACCGAAAACCCGCAAACAAATCGCTCGAATAGAAATTACAGGTGCAATTGCCTCCGATACCCGCAAAAGGGTCTTAAAAGCCCTAGAAATCGTCAAAGAAAGGCAATATCCCGCCCTACTTCTCCGCATCGACTCCCCCGGGGGAACCGTGGGGGATTCCCAAGAAATTTATGAAGCATTGAAGCGGTTACAAAAAACCACGAAAATAATCGCTAGTTTTGGCAATATTTCCGCCTCTGGCGGCGTTTATATCGGTATGGGGGCTAATTATATTATGGCTAACCCCGGCACGATTACCGGCTCGATCGGTGTTATCCTGAGAGGGAACAATCTAGAAAGATTGTTAGATAAGGTGGGAGTTTCGTTTAAAGTGATTAAATCGGGCCCTTATAAAGATATTCTCTCCTTCGATCGAGAATTAACTGATGAAGAAGAAAGAATTCTCCAGGATATGATCGATACCAGTTATCAGCAATTTCTGCAAACCGTCGCCGGAGCGAGAAATTTAGATGTCAATCAGGTGAAAAGTTTTGCCGATGGGCGCATTTTTACCGGTCAACAGGCGTTAGAATTAGGAGTCGTTGATCGCTTAGGAACCGAGGAAGATGCCCGACTTTGGGCGCTAGAATTGGCAGGATTACCCCCAGATAAAACTAAATGTCAGACTATCGAAGAACCGAAACCCCTGCTCAGTCGTCTGACGGGCAATCGTTCCCAAATACCCCTAGGATTACAAAAAACCCTACAGCGTCTAGAATTTGAATTAGAAGTTAACGGACAACTATTGTGGTTATACCGACCCTGATGACCAGATTAAAGTCGAGAAAAAGGGCGCGTTAACCCCTAAAATTGACTCATCAGGATTAGCGGAGGATAACAATCGTGCAGTGGAAGGTTCGAGCCATTCGGGGAGCAACGACGGTAACGGTTAATACTATTGAAGCTATACGAGAAGCAGTGACAGAACTCCTCGAAGCGATCGAAATTCACAATAGTCTCGATCCCGATGATATTGTTAGTATTATCTTTACGGCAACTCAGGATTTAGACGCGATTTTCCCCGCTGCTATCGCTCGCGAACGTCCCGACTGGCAAAATGTCCCCCTCCTCGATGTGCAACAGATGCAGGTCGCTAGTAGTCTAGAAAAGTGTATTCGCGTAATTCTCCACGTTAATACTCCCAAACTACAAGGGGAAATGCAGCACGTCTATCTCCGGGGGGCGAAAAATCTTCGCCCCGATTGGCAGATTTCTCCAGTAACTATTAATCGCTAAAATCTTCCATAACTGACTAAATCCCCATTTCCGACAGCCAACTCAAAATTAATTGATTAACTTTTTCGGGATGTTCATCGTGGGGACAGTGACCGGCTTTGGCAATCGGATAAAATTGGGTATTATTGCCCATTTTAGCTCTTTCTTGGTAAATTACCGAACCGGCGATCGGTGTCCAAGGGTCATCCTCTCCCCAGAGTACCAATAAAGGGCGATCGATTGGCGGTAATAATTCCTGGGGAGAAGGTCCAGGGGGTGCTGTCAACACCGATGCGAACACTCCCCACGCACCCGCATCACAGGAGGGTTGATAGAGAATTTCGACTAATTCCTCGGTAATCGCAGTATGGTCGCGATAAACCTGTTTTAAGGTGTTCCGGATGCGATTTTTCTGTCTTACCTGTTCAAAAATAAACTTTCCTGTCACCGGAGAACTAACTAAACCGGTAAAGGCAGCCATGATTAAACGCAAGGGGAAATTTAATTCTTCGGGACGATGGTTTAATCCTCCCGCACAGTTGATAATTACTCCTGCGGCAGTGATTTCGGGAGATTCTGCCATCAGCATTAAGGTAATCAGTCCCCCGATGGAATTACCGACAAATACCGTCGGTTTTGCGATTTTTTCTTGCCAAAAGTCTTGTATTTGCCGCTGCCAAAGGTTGAGACTATAATCTAAAGCGGGCTTATCCGCACCCCCAAATCCCAATAGATCTAGGGCATAGACTTGATAGCCATTTTCCGCTAAAACGGGGATATTTTTGCGCCAATGACCGATAGATGCCCCAAAACCGTGAATTAATACTAGGGGTTGTCCTTCTCCCCGCACAGTGTAGGGGATGGTGTGACCTTGCCATGTCCAAGACAATTGCTCTAAGCTAGTGGCAGTGAGGGGCGATTGTAGTGCCATTGTATGAAGTTTTATTAAGTGATATTTAAATTATAGAATAAAAATCAGCCCAGAATTTATGCCACAACGCCGGACTTTTACCAATAACTCGATGGCAATTTCCTATTTACAATGGAGCGATCGAGGTATGCCTCTACTATTATTGCACGGCATGGCGGATCATGCTTTGGTTTGGTCAAGTTTGGGCGATTATTTACGCTCAAATTATCAAGTTATTGCCCCAGATTTGCGGGGACATGGGGAAAGCGGTAAACCAACAACCGGTTATCACTTTCAGGATTATATCGGCGATTTAAGGGCTTTAATTAATCATTTAGGTTGGACGCAAGCACATATTTTAGGTCATTCTTGGAGTGCTAAAATAGCGGCGATTTGGGCAACTCAACAGCCAGAAGTATTTAAGAGTTTAATTTTAGTCGATCCCTTTTTTATCGATAAAATGCCTAGTTGGATTAGGATAACTTTTCCAATTCTCTATCAGGTTTTGCCCTTTTTAAAGATTACTCGTTCCTTTGATAGTTATCAGAGCATAGAAGCGATCGCTCGTCAATTAAAACAATATAAAGGTTGGTCAAATTTACAGCAAGAGGTGTTTAAAAATGCCATCGAACAAAAAGCTGATGGCAGTTGGAGCAGTAAATTTACTTTATCGGCACGCGGGGAAATTTTTGAGGATGTCATGGGGTTTGCTGGATTAACTAAAGCTTTAGATATTCCCAGTTTATTGATCCTTCCCCAACAGGGATTAAATCGCACTGCTTGGCAAATTCAATCCTATAAAAAGTATTTAACTTCTCTAGAGATTAAAAAGATACCGGGTAATCATTGGGCATTTTTAGGGGAACCTGAAACTTTTAATCAAGCGGTGGCTGAGTTTTTATCTGTTCGGGAAAATGACGATGTTTAATTAAAAGGTAATTGAGCTAATTTTAAGCTGGATTACGCTGCCCTAAGTAGGTAGGTATTAAAAACTTTCAGGCGCCCCCCTTATCAAGGGGGGATTAAGGGGGGATCGGCGCCCCCCTTATCAAGGGGGGTAGGGGGGATCGGCGCCCCCTTATTAAGGGGAGATTAAGGGGTAATCGGCACCCCCCTTATCAAGGGGGGTAGGGGGGATCGAACCTAAAATCCATTTTTAATTTAATTATAACTAGCTACTTAACACCCTAAGTTTATATAAATTTCTTCGGCAATATTCCTGCTACCTCCAGATTCTCCCACTCTAATTTTACCGTTCTCTAAACATCTATGTAAATAACGAGAATCTGCCAAAATATCGATAATTTTAACCGCAGCATTTTTAAATAAATTTACCTCCGTGGGTTTCTTTCCAATAGTTATCACCGATTCCCCTAATAAGCGCATTTGTGCCTCAGCAAAAGGGTAGGTAAATTGGGGACCAAATCCGGGTATTTGTAGGACGGGTTTTCCTAATCCTACCGCTTGTTCTACTGCTGTTCCCGCCATGGCTAAACAAGCGTCACAATGGTGTAAAATATCGGCAAAAGCATCACGATAACAGCACAATAAAGCCCCATTTTTCTCTAATTTTCCCGCTCCTAAATAATGCCATCCCTCTTGTTTAGCTAAATTTTCTAAGTCGGTTTCTCTGATACTAGGAATGATAGCAGCCCGAAACTGCATCGGTTTAATTTTAACTATTTCCTCACAGACTTGTAACTGTAAAGCTAAATTACTCAAAGCTTCGGGTAAACGACTCCCCGCTAATAAAGCAATCATGGGAATTTGACTATCTAATTCTAAATCTTTACCCGTTGGTGTTAAGACATCCATAATCGGATAACCAGCAAAAATTGCTTTTTTAATACCCCGATTTTGTAAATCTGTTGCTGTATATTTATCTCTGGTGAAAACCCTTAAACACTTGTCTGATCTTAAACTTAATTCTGTCAGTAAAGGTAATTTAATTTTACCTTCGTAATAACTGGAAGTAGAAACAATAAAAGCCACAAAAGGACGACCAGTTAAACGAGCGATCGCAATCGGCACAATATCCCCCACTGCTATCAATAAATCACAATTCTTGCTAACTTTAAAAGCTGCCTGAATTTGTTTAATAGTTAGACTAATTAATCCCGCGCCAATATCTTTAATCCAATTAAAAGGATTAGTATAAATAATTCCCCCCGATGGCATAGTAGCAGTGGGGGCAATAATTGGTACTGGCAATTTTTGATAAGCTTTTCCCTCTCCCACTAAAGGCAAAGCAGCTATAGATAATTGGGGCTGAATTTTTTGTAATTCCCCCACAATTAAACTAGCATTTAAATCCTCACCATGACCATTACTAAGAAATAAAACCTGTTTAAGCATCGATTTCGTATCCTCTATATTCCCTTGCCGCCAAAGAAACTGCCACCGTCACCGATTTTGCTTCTATTTGCTTGCTGACTAGCAAAATCTCGCCCATTTTTAAAGCGGCAGCCTCAGCGACGCTAGGGGTTCCCCCTTGCTTGTTGACAATGGCTGAGGGATTGGGGACATTAATATCTCTCAACTCCTCGGCAGTAAAGGTTTTTAGGGGCAATCCTTTCTCCTGACAGTAGGCAATTAAACCCCGTTCATCAGCTTTGATATTAAGGGTGGCGATACCGGCAATAGCGGCTAAAGAGAGGTGATAACGCTGAAAAACAGCCCTAATTGCCCTATCTATGACCGCTTTCTCCGTGCCACGGATGCAACCTATCCCTAGCCATAATAATCGTCCATGGCACTGCACTTTTACCCCGGAAGAATCGGCGGGTGGGTGGAAAGCAGGGGAAGCGCCAGTCATCATCGGTGTTGTCTCTAATTGTTGCGGGATTAGGGTTGCCAACGGGGAGAATCACCTTGGGGCTGTTTGGTAAGCTAAAAAACAGTTAAGAGAGGGTTCGTAAATTAATGTAAGGAAGATGGATTGTTTCTCGCCGCTCCCCGATACCTTTTTAACAGGATTTAGTTTAATACACTTGTGCTAATAGGGCGCAGATTCTGCGCCCTAGATAGCTTACTATCCTAGCGGGTTAAGGCCGCGCCTCTTGCGTATAAAGTGCGGGCATAATCGGTCCAAGTACCCTGGCCCCAATAACGGAAACAACTGGTTTGCACGAGCAAATTATAAAGCAGTGCCTCCAGATAATCCGGCCGTCGGGTGAAGCTAGGATCCGCCTGTACTAAAGGATCATATTTCTCGTGGAATTGAGCGCTTAATTGGTTCATCGGTTCGAGGACATTTTCGTAACCGCGCACCCAACTGAGATCATTTGTCCAAGAGGCCCCATCCATGCTAAAACGGTGGTCGGTCTGTTTTAACTCAGCGATCGCCTGTTCTACCGCTTCCGGA
This sequence comes from Microcystis sp. CS-574, assembly GCF_028329095.1. NCBI lineage: Bacteria > Bacillati > Cyanobacteriota > Cyanophyceae > Chroococcales > Microcystaceae > Microcystis > Microcystis sp. CS-574. The sequence continues at coordinate 36,191 of NZ_JAQMSY010000259.1, read as the reverse complement.
GTAGCGGCATCCGGATTAACTCGCTGCCAGATTTTATGCTGGTGTACGGCTTGAATTGCCGGATAATCTTGGGGATTAACGCCAGCAGCCTCGATTAACTCCAGATATTCCGTACCGTTAAATCCTGCCACACTGGAACCCCCCTGCATTTCCCGCCAAGGATTGGGAAAATCGCGAGGAAATTCATTCATCATCACGCCACCATTTTCACCATCGGCAATCTGGGAACCTAGGGAAGGAACCCAAACGCCGCCGATTTGCTGTTTACCTCGGCATTTAGCCTCGTGGTAGGGTTGCATTTGGGCGACTAATTTGGTGTCGGAACCCTGGGTTTTAATCAAAGCAGTAATCGCAATCACTTCACCGCGAGAATTACGGGCCACCAGGCGATTAGGAATATATTTTTGTTCCTGACTCAATCCCGAACCGTCGAGATTTTCCACCGAATGTTCCTGTACCAATAACCAACGATAGCCGCATTCTTTCAGAGCTTTAATATACTCGTAGAGGGTATCGGGATGATTAGGAAGGTGCATTTCCGGGGGAGAGAACCCTTTGACTCGTTTTAGAGCATCCACGCCAAAAATCGAGGCAAAATAGGTTTGCCATGCTTGCATCTGTAATTTTAGATCAGGAATCGGTGTGGAAGGAGCCACCGCATGACTCCACATCGTCCCCAACCATTCCACATAGGGTTGATATTGACTGTTACAGGTGATTAATTTGAGTTTATCGAGGATATCCTGCCGTCCCATCTGTACCAAACCCCAGAGGAGATTACCGGAATAATCGAGCATAATCCGGGGATTACAGCCTTCCGCCACCAATTCCAGGATAAAATCACCCATGCGACTGTAACACCAGGCAAAAACGCTGGCATTATGGTTATCACCATCCCCCTGATTCTCGAACATATGCTGGAGATTGCAGATTAATTCACCATTAACACCCGCCGGGATAGTGGGTTGGTGCATATGCAAGGCACAGGCAAAACCAGCCTTAATATTGTCTAATTTGAGATTTGTTGTCGGTAAAAAGATCGGATCATCGTGATTAACAATCGCTGCGATTTCCTGTTCCCAACCGCAAATAGTTGGTAGTCCGGGGCGTATTTCCGTGATAGGGTTCGATTTCGATGATACGGGTGTAGCGATCATAATTTTTCAGGCGAATAGATTGAGATAGTTTGTCCCCACTCTCCCAGGGACAACTTTTTTTTACTGGCAACAGGTCACTCCTGACTGTTCACTGCTAACTGAGCTAAGAGTGCGGACTTGATCCTATCCCATTTATACTGGGAGTAACCCCCTCCAGACACAAGCCTTCGTAACTCGTTAAAAATCAAGATGATTCTTTACTGAACTTAACCGATCCTCGCACTATGATACAAACAACTATCCGCCCTTTTACCTGTAACCTTTAACCATGTTCTCGGCGACTACCGAAATTCTTGTTATCTTCTTCCTCATCCTCCTCAATGGAGTCTTTGCTCTCTCGGAAATTGCTATTGTCTCGGCCCGCAAAGTCCGTTTGGAACAATTAGCCAGAGATGATCGACGGGCGGCGGTGGCCTTAAAATTGGCCAATGATCCCAATCAAATTTTATCGACGGTGCAGATTGGCATTACCCTAGTGGGTATCTTTGCTGGGGCCTACGGAGGGGCTAATTTATCGGTCAGTGTGGCGCAATTATTGGCGCAAGTTCCTGTTTTAGCCCCCTATAGTCAAGCTTTGGGATTAGGATTAGTGGTGTTAATTATTACCTATCTATCCCTAGTGGTGGGGGAATTAGTGCCGAAACGGTTAGGTTTAAGTAATCCAGAAAAAATCGCTATCCTTGTTGCTAGTCCTCTCGATAGGTTATCAAAAATTGTTTCGCCCGTTGTCCATCTTTTGAGTAAATCGACTAATCTGATTCTCGGTTTGTTGGGGATTAGCGGTAATAATAATGATTCCCCAATTACGGAAGAAGAATTGAAAATTATGCTTAAACAGGGAACCGAAGCGGGAACCTTTGAGGAAGCAGAACAGGATATGGTGGAAAGGGTGTTAGGATTGAGCGATCGCCGAGTAAGTCAGATTATGACCACGCGTCCGGATGTTGTTTGGTTAGATTTGGAAGATAGTGCCGAAATTAATCGCCAGAAGCTAATTGAGAGCAATCATACCCGTTTTCCTGTGTGTCAGGGCAGTTTAGATGAGGTTTTGGGGGTAATTGAAGTCACAGACTTATTGGCCGATTGTTTAACCGGTGAAAGTTTCGACCTAACGAAGGATTTACAGCAGCCGCTTTTTGTGCCGGAAAGCACTAGGGGTTTAAAAGTTTTAGAATTAGTGCAGCAAAGTGGTCATCATATTGCCTTGGTAGTGGATGAGTACGGGGTGATTCAAGGATTGGTGACGCGCCAGGATATTTTAGAGGCAATTGTCGGCGATTTACCCCAATTAGATAATATTGAAGATGCACAGATCGTGCAGCGGGAAGATGGTTCTTGGTTGATTGATGGCACAGTGGCGATCGAAGATTTTAAAGAATTATTTGAAATCAGTGAATTACCGGGGGAAAAACAGGGCAATTATCACACTTTAGGGGGTTTTATTATTACCCATCTTGGTAGGATTCCGGGGGCTGCCGATCATTTTGAATGGCAAAGGTTGCGTTTGGAAGTGGTGGATATGGACGGTAATCGCGTCGATAAGGTGTTAGTAACGCTCTTGTTGGATGATTTGTAAGTAAGTAGCTGGTTATATAGCGTTTCCTAAGCTGGTGAGGTACGCCTATTTTTCTTCCCTTTTGCCTAAAACCCATAACTTTTGTACCTCAGCAGACGGAAAAACGCTATATAACACCTAACAGCTGATGAGATGCACCCGAAGGGACTATTTTTGCAAGCTTGAGCGGTCAAGTCATTAGCCAATTTTGCCACAAACCCTAAGTAGCATCATGCTCAACGGATTTAGGATGATTATTTTTCTAGTCCGAAAAGCTCGCTCTTGAAAAAGGGGACAATTGTTAATTATTATTAAAAGTATATTTACTAATTAACCAAAATACCAGTGAAACTAGCTCAAGCTCAGACGATATTAACAGACACTTTAACCGTATTTTGGGGAGAATGGCTAGATTTACGGGCGAGAGTCCTTCAGATCGCCGCCACCGGTCTAGTTTCTCCCCTAATCTATATTATCGGTTTCGGGTTGGGGTTGGGAAGCGCCCTCGATCGCTCGATGAAACCCTCGATCGGCGATTCTTATCTAGAATTTATTTTACCCGGAATGGTGGCCCTGTCCTCAATGGCGATCAGTTTCGGGGGAACCACCTTTTCCATCTGTGGCGATCGCTTATTTAGTAAAACCTTCGAGGAATTATTATTACTTCCCGTCCATCCTCTCTCATTATTTTTAGGCAAAGTTTTCGCGGGAATTTTGCGCGGTGTAATGACTTCTGCATCGGTGATTCTCATTGCTATCTTATTTACAGGAAAATTTGCCAGTTTTCTCAATCCCCTCTTTTTATTAGTTTTAATCTTAAATTGTGCCGTCTTTGCCAGTTTAGGGGCAATTGTCGGATTGCGAGTTCAATCCCTCGAAAGTGCCAGTCTCTATAATAACTTTTTAATCGTGCCGATGTCTTTTTTAGGAGCAACTTTTTTCGATCCCCAAACCTTACCCTGGGCATTAAAAATTATTGTTTATGCCTTGCCCCTCACCTATGCTAGTCTGGGATTAAGAGCCGCAGCCTACGATATTAATCAATTTCCTTGGTTCGCTATCCCCATTTTGTTAATCGTCGCTCTTCTTCTCTCGATTGTCGGTGCTTATCAATTCTCCCATCAACGGGATTAAATCAGTTATCAGTTATCAGTTAAGTACCCAGGCAAAATTAATTAAACATATCTAACTACCTCTTGCCTTTTGCCTCTTGCCTTTTGCCTATCTTCACTAGGAAATTTATTTTACACGACTACTTATCTCCTGACTCCTGACTCCTATCTCCTGACTCCTTTTTCCCTTGAATAAATATATCCTTTTTTATAAACCCTACGATGTATTATGTCAGTTTACTGATGAAAATGGGCGCTCGACTTTAAAAGATTATATTCCTATCCCGAATATCTATTCTGTCGGTCGTTTAGATAGGGACAGCGAGGGATTATTATTACTCACAGATAACGGTCAATTACAGCATCGTTTGGGTCATCGTCAATTTGCCCATCCGCGCACCTATTGGGTACAAGTCGAAAGAATTCCAGACCTAAACGCTTTAGAAAAATTGCGTCAAGGTCTTCCTATTCAGGATTATCGCACTCGACCGGCAATAGTTAATTTACTAGATTTTGAACCAGATTTACCCCCCAGAGAGCCACCGATTCGTTATCGAAAATCTGTTCCCACCGCTTGGTTAGAAATTACCTTAACTGAGGGAAGAAATCGTCAGGTAAGACGGATGACGGCTGCCGTTGGTTATCCGACTTTAAGATTAATTAGAACAGCCATTACTATTGACAAAAACAATAAATTATGCTTAACAGGATTACAACCCGGTCAATGGCGAGAAGTAACTGAAAAAGAGAGAAAAGCCTTAGAAAAATTGTAGATTAAATTATTGATAAATCAGCTATAGATGCTCATTTTTAAAAACTTCAAACACCTGCCGGCTGAAATATTTTAACTTATCAGCCACCTTAGGAGAGGGTTGATAATTGCCGACTAATTGCCAATTTTCCACCGTAGATAGTCGCCAAGCGGTTCCTTGATGGTTAAAAGCCTGCATTTCTAAGCCAATCAAACGCTGATGCTGATCCTCGCTATCGAGATGAAAACGAATTTGTACCAGAATACTGCGCCCTTGAATTCTGGGACTCCAACCGGGAAAATGGAAAGCGATATCGATCGAGTCGGGATCCGTTAACTCCCTTGTGTGGGGATCATTGCGCCAAGGTTTCAGATCTGCCTTTGCATCGGGGAATTGTTGTTTAAACAGGTTGACGAGTGTGGCGATCTTCGCCGTTAATTCTAATCCTTTTGCCTGTTCCGACGCATTCATGCTCACCTCTGATAATTGCTTATAAAGTAACTATTTATACAGTTTAGCCCTGCTTTTTGCGACTATTGGGACAATTATAACGATATTTTCTCGATCGAGTCCAAAATGCCGCACCTGTCAATCCAGATAGCCGCTGCCAAAAAGACAAAATCAAAACTACACTAGAAAATAGGATAATCGAGAGGAACAGTATTTTCTATGAATCCCCAAGAGTCTCTATTACAATCGATCGAAAAATTAGGCTATCGGGTTACGGTGGGTGATGTGGCGGCAAAATCGGGTTTAGAGATTAACGCTGCACAACAGGGATTATTAGCTTTAGCTGCGGAAGCGGGGGGACATTTACAGGTAGCAGATACGGGGGAGATTATCTATCTTTTCCCCGAAAATTTTCGGTCGATTCTTCTGAATAAATATTGGCAATTGCAGTTAAAAGCTTTCGGGAGTAAAATCTGGAAAGTAGTTTTTTATGTTATTCGCATTTCCTTCGGCATTGTTTTAATTATTTCGATTTTAATCCTGTTGCTGGCTATCCTAGCGATCCTGATCGGCTTAATGTTTAAAGATAGTGACTCGGATAACAATTCGGGAAATAATAACATTAATATTAACTTCTTTCCCACGGACTTTTTCTGGATTTTTTATCCCGATTTTGGTAATAACTACTACGAAAGAAGAGATCGGGAAGTTAAGGCAGACAAACCCCCTAGTAAGATGAATTTTCTCGAGGCAGTTTTTTCTTTTCTTTTTGGCGATGGCGATCCTAATTTTAATTTAGAGGAGAGACGCTGGCAAATTATCGGTAAAGTAATTCAAAATAATCGTGGCTCGATTATCGCTCCACAAATTGCCCCCTATCTCGATAGTATTACCCCCAGTCATGAGGAGACAGAAGATTATATACTACCAGTTTTAACTCGCTTTAATGGATTGCCGCAAGTATCCGATCGAGGCGATATTATCTATTATTTTCCTGATCTACAGGTGACAACCAAAGAGAGAAAATTACAAACAGTTTCCCCCTATCTAAAGGAAAAACGCTGGAAGTTTAGCGAAGCAGATAGCGGTCAAATTATCCTAGCTTTAGGTTTAGGGGTGGTTAACTTTATCCTCGCTTTAGTTTTAGGATCTTTGCTCAACAGTGATAGTGTGAATTTGAGCGGTTCTCTGGGGTCAATAGTCACAGGAATCTACGGTTTTCTCCTCAGTTATGCCGGTGCTTTTTTGGGGATTCCCCTCGGTCGTTATTTCTTTTTACAGTGGAGAAATGAGCGGGTTAATCAACGCAATCAACAGCGAGAAAAAAGAGCAGATTTATTAGCCCAAAGTAATCCTGAATTGGAGCAAAAACTGGACTACTCTCGTCAATTTGCTGACCAAAAAGTGATTACAGATGCTGATATTAGTTATTCTACCGATCAAGACTATCTCGAACAAGAGATCGATCGCTCCGATAAAATCGATCAAGAATGGCAAAAACGCTTAGAATCGCCCGATTCCTGACTCCTGACTTGAAAGAGGGTGTAGGGTGTGGGGTGTGGGGAGATGGGGAAGTGGGGAGTGAGGAGAATAAATAAAAATAATCTCCTGAATACTGTCTCCTGTCTCCTGAATACTGCCTCCTGAATCCTGAATCCTGACGACCGACTCCTAACCCCACCAACAAACTTTTTGCCGCAAACCCTAACTTAAACGATCGAGAGTGCGATACTGAATTGCTTCGGCAACGTGGGAACTTTTCAGCATTTCACTATCTCCTAAATCGGCAATGGTGCGGGCAACTTTGAGAATGCGATCCATTGCTCGGGCCGATAAACCCAATTTTCGGATTGCCCCTTCTAAAATATGGCGACTGCTCTGATCAAGAGCGCAAAAACGCCGCAAATGCTCGGAATTCATCTCCGCATTAGAGCGAATCCCCGTATTCTGAAAGCGATCGCTGGCCTTTTGCCGGGCCCCTTCTACCCGTTGCCGCACCTGCTCAGAAGCTTCTCCCCGACTCTCTTGGGTCATTTCTTCCGGTTTCAGGCGATTTACCGTCACTTGTAGGTCAATACGGTCTAAAAGCGGACCCGATAATTTCGCCCAATATTGTTCCCGTTGTCGCGGTGAACAGCTGCAGGGTTGCACTGAATCGCCGTAATAACCACAGGGACAGGGATTGGTACTCGCCACTAGGGTAAAACGGGCCGGAAAAGCGACGGAAAGACGAGTGCGAGAAATGCTCACATAACCATCCTCTAGGGGTTGTCGGAGATATTCCAAGACACTGCGCTTAAATTCCGTTAATTCGTCCAAAAATAAAATACCACGGTGGGAAAGGGAGATTTCTCCCGGTCGGGGATAGGTGCCACCTCCCACCAGCGCTGCCCCGGAAGCGGAGTGATGGGGACTGCGAAAAGGACGCTCGCGCACCAGGGAACCTCGATCCTTCAGTAATCCGGCGACGGAATGAATCTGGGAGACTTCTAGGGATTCAGCAAAGGTAAGCTGGGGCAGAATACCGGGTAAACGTCGCGCTAACATGGTTTTACCGCTGCCAGGGGGCCCGACAAAAATTAGGTTATGACCTCCAGCTGCGGCAATTTCCAGGGCCCGCCGGCCAATTGCTTGACCTTTGACATCCTTGAGATCGGGGAGATTTACCTGCGATCGCCCAAATTCCTCGGCAGCGTTAAAAGTCATCGGTGAATAGCGATCGGGTTCATTTAAGAAATTTACCACTTCCGATAGATGACGAAACCCATACACTTGTACGCCTTTGACCACGGCCGCTTCTTTGGCATTATCGGCGGGAACCACTAAACCCTTGATCCCCATTTTTTCGGCGGCGGCAGCAATGGGTAAAACCCCCGCCACGGGACGCAAACTACCATCGAGGGATAATTCACCTAAAAAGAGAAAATCCCCCAGTAAATCGGCTTCTACCTGTTCGGAGGCTCCTAAAATGCCGATACTAATCGGTAAATCATAAATCGGCCCCTCTTTGCGGATATCGGCGGGACTTAAATTGATGACAATTTTGCGGATGGGAAAAGCAAATCCGGCATTTTTTAGGGAAGCTTTTACCCTTTCTTTCGACTCCTGCACGGCGGTATCGGGTAAACCCACCACGGCAATTCCAGGTAATCCCCCCGATACATCCACCTCTACCCCGATTTTAATGGCATCGATGCCGATAATTGCCGCACTCCAAACCCTTGCTAACATTTTGGCTCAAGTAAAAATAAAGTGAGTTCTTAGGAAAATGAAACAGGATGTTAGGCTAGTTTTCCGCATAAAAATGATTTTATCTGGGAATTTACCCTGAAAATCAGCCTATTTCTCGGTATAAACTAGCCAGAAAAGCTGAGAGCTTAATGGTATAGTTGAAAAAAAAAGCAATTTGTCTATGAGTGAGACTATTTTTAGCAAAATTATCCGGAAAGAAATTCCCGCCTCGATCGTCTATGAAGATGATCTGGTTCTCGCTTTTCGAGATGTTAATCCCCAAGCACCCACCCATATCCTCATTATCCCCAAAAAACCGATTCCGAAACTAGAGGAAGCCAGCGAAAGCGATCGCAATTTATTGGGACATTTGTTACTAACTGTTAAAAAGGTGGCCGCCGAAGCTAAATTAAGTCAAGGTTATCGAGTAGTGATCAATAATGGGGAACATGGAGGTCAAACCGTCGATCATCTTCATGTCCATCTTTTGGGCGATCGCCCAATGGACTGGCCTCCGGGTTAAACCCTCTTATTTTCCCGCATTTTTGGGGAATTATAGAGCTAGAAGCGTTTTTTTCCTGAGTCGGTCTTCTCGATGTTAAACCCATGAATAGGTCTCTTTCTGCGATCGCTTTGTCCAGCACCCTGCTGTTATTTCCCTTAACCGCTGCGACTCTCGCTCAATCGCAATGCTTTCTACCAGAATGTTTTCTACTATGCTTTCTCCAAAGAGCAGATGGACAACACATAGATCTTAGTCGTCTCTGTGGCAGTTCATCTAGAAATAGGAAAAATTCCCCGCAAGTTTATCAGCTACCGATTCAACGCCGGGTTAAAGGCATTCCCACGGTGATGGTAGTTTTTAATCACCGTCACTCCTATGAAATGCTTTTTGATACAGGTGCTAGTGGCATCGTCCTCACCGATGCCATGGCGAAAGCGATGAAAGTCAAACGGGAAAGGAAAGTAATCAATAATACCGCCGGCGGTGTCGTTACTGGTTATCTTGGTCGCATTAATTTTGTTAAAGCTGGCGAGATGACTTTATATAATCAGATTGTTAATATTTCTCCCCAAATGAAAGGGTTAGGACTCTTGGGACAAACCTTTTTTGGTTCCTATGATGTCACGATCAAAAAAGATGTGATTGAATTACGTTATCGTTGATAAGTAGCTGGTTATAATTAAATTAAAAATGGATTTTAGGTTCGATCCCCCCTGCCCCCCTTGATAAGGGGGGTGCCTGAAAACTTTTAACACCTACCTACTTAGTCTCATGGGAAAAATGCTCGCTTTCCTGACTTTAATCTAAAGTTCCTCGCTGTATTTGCTCCCGTTCGATCGCTTCAAATAGGGCCTGGAAGTTGCCTTCTCCAAAACCTCTAGCGGCATGACGGCGCTCGATTAATTCAAAAAAGAAAGTCGGCTGGGAAAAAATTGGTTTAGTGAAAATTTGCAGTAAAGTCGGCTTTTCTAATAGGGAATAACTATTTTCTTCAAAATCAATGAGAATTTCCTGTTTTTTAATTTCTAACCATTCCCAATCAGCAATATTAAAATCTTTTTTTTGATAGTCAATTTGTTGATAATAACTGTTGGGAACTGATAGAAATTCTACTTTCCTTTCTTTTAATTTTTGAGTTAATCTTAAAATATTTTCTGTTTTTAAAGCAATGTGTTGAATGCCAGATTTTTGATTAATATCTAAAAATTCTTGAATTTGAGAACTGTTACTATCTGGTTCATTAATTGGTAATTTTAATTCAGTTTCTGGGTGAACAAGTACCTGGGAATAAAGACCAGAACGCTCCGTTTTAATAGTAAAAGTTTGCCTTTTTTTAAAGCCTAAATTTTCCTCATACCAATTGGCTGTTAACTCTAAATTTCCCTGAAAAACATTTAAAACTAAATGATCAATTGCCAGAATATCCTGATTATATTGTTCCTTGCTATCATACTCAATCAGATTAGGATCGGCTAAAATTGGCGTGATTCCCTGTCTTTCAATTAACGTATGTTTGAGATTAGCAATGCTAGAGATTTGACAGCTTTTTATCTTACCCCTAGGCAAAACAGTTTCCTTGATCAAAATATCCTGTTTAATTCTCCTAGCTAAACTGTCTAAATCCTCCACTTGAAAAGCTACATCCGCCACCCCTTCAGGATATTTACCTAAAAATTCCGCCACGGGACTAAGGGAATTTAAAGGAGAAGATAAGATAAAAATAATCTGTTTAGTTTTATCTTTTTGGATGCCATTGCCAACTATTTCCGTGTGCGTGTGGAGATTAACTAAACTTGCGATCGCCTGAAAATCCATCACCCGCACCAACCAATCTCGCCATTTTTTGGCCGATTCTACATAAAAATGAATATGATCAACAAACATAGATAAAGTCAAAAAAAGGGTTTTTTCAGTGAGCAGTAAACAGTGAAAATAAAACTCCGAACTTGCCACTTAATGCTATTCACTGATAACTGATAACTGATAACTGAAAAAGCTGACGACTAAAAAAAGAGATGACTATCGGGTTGAATATTAATTTCCATGGGGACAGCTTGGGGTTCAGCATTCATGGCAAAATAGATAGCATCGGCGGCAGTTTGAGCGGTTAACATTTTATTGCGATCAACTTTTAAGCTCACCTGATCCCAAAAAGGAGTATCGACACCACCAAAATAGAATAAAGTCATTTTAATACCATAGCGTTTTAACTCATCGGCCAAACATTTACTAAAACCGACCACCCCGTACTTAGAAGCACAATAAGCGGCAGCCATAGCCATAGAATGCTTACCCAAAATTCCCACCACATTACAGATATGACCGGCCTTATTTTCCTTCATCACATTAGCCGCAGCCTGACAGGTATAAAAACTCCCCTTCAGATTAAGGTCGAGCATTTTATCTAAATCTTCCGGCGTGATTTTATTATATTGTTTCATCACACCGGCTCCGGCCGCATTAACCAACACATCCAACCGGCCGTAATGGGAGACAATTTTTTCCATCAAAGTTTCCACCTGAGTCGGATTAGTGATATCCGTCGGTACAATTAACGAGGGACAAGACAACTCACCAGCTAAATTAGATAAATTATCGGCATTTCTGGCCACTAATACGAGTTTATGACCATTAACAGCTAGTTTACGCGCTAAAGTGGCACCTATACCCCCCGTAGCACCGACAATCAGGACAACTTTTTCGCTCATAATTATTTACAATTCCTTACAAATCTTATTGTAAACTGTTCCAACTGGAAAATCATCGCTAGACCCAACCCCTTGATTAGTGATTGGGGAGTTTGGGGATAGACAGGAACATGGATGCGATCGAGTGACCTGGGACTATTAGCGGGTAAACTATACTAAATTCGTTGAGTATAGGCTACTTATCAGGATAAGCAAAAGGCTTCGACGGTGAGACTTCGGCGTGATATCAGGCTTCCAGTCAGTAGCGATTGAGCCTTCAGCAGATCGTCGCAGTAACCGGATTCTTCCTTGATAATGATAATCAACGATATTAGCAGTGGCAAGTACGATTCTGGACATAAAAACCGAATTCAACAATTTTCCCCGATAAACTGCTTATTTAAACTTTATATAGAGTTTGACAACATTTGAAACACAACTTAACATAAGCTTACATCCTAAAACTAAACACAACATTAAGTTAGTATTTCTTAGCATTCATCGAGAAGGCGAAAGAATTTGCCTTGATTTATTTTGACTCATTCCCTAACTACTGACTAAGAAAACTACCTAACAGAACTTTATGGCATCCCTTTTGATTCCTAGTTTTCTGACGTTGTGATATTGCCTAAAGGATAAGGTGAAACATCAGCAAATTTTTCCCTAACCAAAAATGCTGTAAAAAGCTTGGTCAATGGTTATAACTATTGACTGCACACTTTCTTGAAAAGACCAAATTGGAGGTTTGTAACTAATGGCAATTTTTCCTGGAACTATACTTAACGATAACTTTGTGGGGACCAGTTTTAACGATACTTTTATCGGTAGTAGCGGCAACGACGTATTCAATGGTGGCAGTGGTTTTGACACTGCCGACTACAGCAATCTTCGCAACCCTTTTTCCTCAAGAGTCTCTGTTCCACAGAGTATTACTATTTTGCCCACAGGCAAAATCTTGAAAGGTAGTCTCGGCAGTGATCAACTGACTTCTGTGGAAAGAATTATTGCCAATCCTTTTGCTAGTAATAATTTAATCGATGCTTCCACGGCCGCTGCCCCCTCATTTATCGAGGTTGATCTCAGTATCTCCCGTTTAATCGTCAGAAATGTTCCTCTTCTCGGTGCTTTAAACTTTACTGTTAACAACTTCGATGATGTCTCAGGAACTAATCAAGATGACTTCATAAAAGGTGATAGTCAAAATAATCGTTTGCGAGGAAATGGGGGTAACGACACCTTTTTCGGCACGACAGGAAACGATACCCTTGAGGGGGGAACAGGCAATGATACCGCCGACTATCGGGGATTAGGAAGAGCGATTACTGTCAAACCGACGGGAATCGTTGAGAAAAGGTTTGCAGGGGTCGATGATACGATCAGTATGGAGACGATTATTGCCAATCCTCTGGTGGGCGGTAACACTATCGATTCCAGCACTGCTTCGTTGGGAGCTTCCCTTTCTATCAATCTCTCCACGGGTGCGGCTTCTGTTTCTGGTCCTTTTCCCACCATCAATCGGACTTTTCTCAATTTTGATGATGTCATCGGGACTAGCGGCAATGATACAATTATTGGCGATTCTCAAAACAACATTCTCAACGGTAGTAGCGGAAATGATCTGATCAGTGCTAGTGGCGGTAACGATACTCTTGTGGGTGGTGCTGGGGCAGATACTCTCACTGGAGGAACAGGGGCTGACACTTTCATCTACGATTCTCGTTTTGAAGGAGTAGATTTGATTACTGATTTCATCTCTATTGATCGAATTAACTTAAGATCTTCTGGTTTTGCGGGATTATCTCTCGGTAGCCTCTCCGCTAGTCGCTACGGTGAAGGTAACTCCCTGTCTGTCGCCGCCGGTGCGGCATTTTTTGCGGGGTCTCTCTTTGGTGCGGCAATTTTGAGTGTTGACACGGCTGCAGGGGTACAGGTATGGTACACAAGTAATACTTTTAATACCCTCCTATTCGGTACAGATGCTAACCTTCTCGCCACCTTAAGTTCTACCTCTACCAGTCTGGCTACACTTAACCAAAGCAACTTCAGTGTAATTGCCTAATATCTAAATTTTTCAATCTAAGGTAAGAGCTTGTACTGTTTCAGTACAAGCCTTTTTATTGGAATCCCATAGAGCTTTAACCAACTTCTGATAGGATAAACCGTGACAATGTAAAGAAATTTTTATGACTGTACTGACCGAAGGAATCGCGCCCCACGGTGGGCAATTAATTAATCGTATTGCTACCGCTGCCGAAAAAGCCGAATTTCTGGCCCTAGCTGAAAAACTACCGCGAGTTTCCTTAGATGAACGAGCGCTCTCGGATTTAGTTATGATTGCTATTGGTGGTTTCAGTCCCCTCAAAGGCTTTATGGAACAGGACGACTACGAAAAAGTCGTCGATGATATGCGTCTAATCAATGGTTTACCCTGGGCAATTCCCGTGACTCTTTCCGTTAGCGAAGAAGTGGCGGATCCCCTCAAAGAAGGCAACTGGATTCGTTTAGATGACAGCGAAGGCAACTTTGTCGGAGTCCTGGAACTAACCCAAAAATACCGTTATAATAAGGCCCACGAAGCAGTTAACGTCTATCGCACCGACGACCAGAAACATCCCGGGGTAAAAGTCCTCTACGAACAGGGAGAAATTAACCTCGCAGGTCCAATATGGTTACTTCAGCGCGATCCTCATCCCCAGTTTCCCAAATATCAGATCGATCCTCTGCAATCGCGCAAAATGTTCCACGAAAAAGCTTGGAAAACGATTGTCGGTTTCCAAACCCGTAATCCCATCCACCGGGCCCACGAATACATTCAAAAATGCGCCCTAGAAGTGGTAGATGGTTTATTCTTGCATCCTCTTGTCGGCGCTACCAAAAGCGATGATGTGCCGGCCGATGTGCGGATGCGTTGCTATGAGATCATGATGGATAAATACTTTCCCCAAGATCGCGTTATTCTAGCTATCAACCCCTCAGCTATGCGTTACGCCGGCCCCCGGGAAGCAATTTTCCACGCTATTATCCGTAAAAACTACGGTTGTACCCATTTTATCGTCGGTCGTGACCATGCCGGAGTCGGCGACTACTACGGAACCTACGATGCCCAGTATATCTTTGATGAGTTCGAGCCGGGGGAATTGGGAATCGTGCCGATGAAGTTTGAACACGCTTTCTACTGTACCCGCACTTCGGGAATGGCAACCACCAAAACTAGCCCCAGTTTACCGGAAGAAAGAATACATCTTTCGGGAACCAAAGTCCGGGAACTGCTGCGTAAAGGAGAATTACCACCTCCGGAATTCTCCCGTCCAGAAGTGGCTGCCGAATTAATCCGGGCTATGCAAGGATCATGAACATAACTAGGCGAGAATTGATCCAGCAGACAGGTTGGGGGTTGCTGACTTTGGCTATTAGTCAAGGGACAGTTAACCGTCATTTGGCCGCTCTCGCCGCCCCTAATCCCCGAAAATTGGCTCTTTTAGTCGGTATTGACCAGTATGGGGCGAATATTCCGCCGCTGCCCGGTTGTCTTACCGATGTGGAGTTACAAAAAGACCTTCTCCGTTATCGTTTTGGTTTTCAGGATGCTGATATAGTGACTTTAACGGGACAACAAGCCAGTCGAGAAGCGATCGAAGCGGCTTTTTTAGAACACCTGATCGCCCAAGCCAGGTTGGGGGATGTGGTAATTTTTCACTTTAGCGGTTATGGCAGTCTTGGGGCCGGAAAAGAGGTTTTTATTACTGCTAATGGGGCAGAAAATGCTTTACTTAAGGAAAATATCCTGCTGATGGCTCGCTGTCTAGCTACGGATAAGTTTAGCTTGATTTTTGATAGTAGTCATCTCCCCCAACCTCAGCCCTATCTCGGTAATCTTCGCGTTCGTTCCTATCCCGAAAGCCTTACTGATCTTAACCCCGCCGAATTAACTTTCGCTACCGATATTAAAACCCGTTTTAACCTCAAAAATAAGCCTAGTAACGGCGTTATTCTCGCTGCCGCTAAACCGGAGCAAATCGCCCTGGAATTGAGCGGTAATAGCCCTAATGCTGGCTTATTCACCTATGATCTAACTCAGTATCTCTGGCAAGCTTGCCCTAGTCCGACAATTGCGATCGCTTTTCCCCATCTCCGTAATCTTGTCGCTAGTCACAGCAGTGACCAACAGCAGCCGGCAATCCTAACCAGTAATCAAAAAAATAATTCTGCGCCGACCTATCATACAACGTCAGAAACGTCAAGGGGTGGGGCGGCAATTGTTACAAATCTTATTGATGAACGCACCCTAGAAGTCAATCTGGTCGGCCTGCCCTTAGAAATCCTAGAAAATTATGGAATTAACTCCTGTTTAAGCTTTATTGAGGCGACTGGGGAGGAAATTAGCCTACAAATTCTCTCCCGTCAGGGTTTAAAAGCCAAAGCGCAATTATTATCCCCGGCTGCTTCCCTAGAAATAGGACAGATTCTACAGGAAAAATTGCGGGTTTTTCCCAGTCAAATCGGTTTAATCGTCGGTTTGGATAGTAATTTAACCCGGATTGAACGGGTAGATGCCACCAGCACCTTTGCCGGTTTGCCCGATGTGGCCGCTGTGGTTAACATTGGTGAACAAACGGTAGATTGTCTCTTAAGTCGAGTTGGTAGCGAAGAAACTGGCAATTATCAGTTATTATCTGCCAATGGCTCCCTAATTATCGGTAGTTTAGGGGCAGCCAACGAAGCAATTAAATCGGGAATCAAACGACTGCAATCCCAACTAGAAACTCTGCTGGCCTGCAAATTGTGGCACTTGTTGATCAATCAAGAATCCTCCGGTTTAGCCGTCATTGTCACCCTGGAAAGCCTCGATCAAACCTATATCTCGACGGTACAAACCCAAAAAATTGCGGGTAGCAGGGGGATTAATACCGCTAAAAATGACTTAATTCTGCCCGTCGGGACGGAAATTCGCTATCAAATTGAGAATCAAGAAGAACAACCCCTCTACGCAATGATCCTTGTCCTCAACAGCGATCGCCAACCGCTTTTATACTGTTCCCGTTCAGAAAACCCCGATAATTTCAGCAATTCTAGCCCATTAGCCCCCTTTGTCGTGGCGGCCAAAACCAAGGCCACCATCCCCAATTCCGGCCAAGGGCATTGGAAAATTAGTCAACCCAAGGGCATCAGAGAGAATATACTGATCCTCAGTCGCCATCCTTTCCCGAACACCTTGACCCTTCTCAATGCCACTCAAAGCCTCAAGGGAGAAGCCAGCCCACTGCTCACCCTGACTAACCCCCTAGAAATAGCCAGAGCTTTCTGGAGCGATCTAAAATTAGATTTAGGCTTAAAAATGGATAATTCTGGCAGTGTAATTGATGAATACGCCTTTGATCTGGCAACTTGGTCAGGTTTCCGGTTTATCTATCAGGTTATGGACTAAATCGATAGAATAATTCTTATGGAATCCTTGAAAAGAAAAGGTTAAAATCCTAACACAGCTACCCCTAAATTTCCCGATGAATCTTCTGCCCCGGACGACCCAAAGCCGCCTCAAAAAAATCCCACAAATTCCCAGCGTTTGGGAAGGAGATCGTCGTGCTTTATCCTTATCCGAGAGAATGCCCCGGGCCACCCTAGAACCAAATCAAGAAAGCGGTGGCGAGTGCGTGATCTGGGTGGACGGCAGCGAGGGCTGTGTACGCGCTATGGAAGTAGTTTCCCCCGAAACCGGACCAGAGGCCATGGTGAGAACCTTAATCCGCGCCATCGAAACACCGCAAAGTCCCGCCCGGCCAGCGAGACCGAAAAAAATTATCGTCCGCGATCGAGAAACACAGTTTTTTCTGCGCGGGGTACTACAAGATATCGATATCACCATCGATTATGTTCCCAGTTTGCCCCTGATCGATGATCTCTTTCGTGGATTCGAGGAATTCCAAAATAACCGCCCCCCGGCAATTCCCCCCGCTTGGCAGTCCGCTTTAGTGAAAACTGCTCACGAAATTTGGAAAGCTGAACCCTGGTCCTCTTTGGCTGATTACGATATCTTGGAAATTAAGATCGATCGCCCCGATTTCCCGAATCTTTACGCCTGTATCATGGGAATGCTCGGTCGGGAATACGGAGTCATTCTCTATCGTTCCCTAGTATCCCTCAAACAATTCCGGCAGGCCGCTTTAGAAGAAAAATCGATGGAAAGATTAGAAAAAGCCTTTCTTTCCCAAGATTGCTGGTTTTTAAGCTACGAATTGGCCGATGATGATGAGGACGATGATGAGGATGACTACGATCTAGCCTCGGCTGCCCCCTCCCAAATCCATCCAGTTTTCGGCAGCGTGCATCCCTACGAAGGTATTCGCCCCTACTTGGATGAAGAAGAAGCCATCACGGTATATTTGGCTTTAATAGCTCTGTTGCGCTTTTTTAAAGGCAATCAATCCGCTTTATCCGAAGAACCGATCGGAGAATTACAGCGTCGTTTTCGCATTCCCCTCGATCCCGAACAAGCAAAAGGAGAAACCGTGGCCGTGACGGTGGCTACGATGCCCGATCTATGTGCGGAATTTATGCAACTCTTAGAGGAGGAGGACGACGATGAGGATGATGATGAGGAAGAATCCGTACTCAAGGAAAATCTAGTCCCTGATAATGCACATCTGAGTCTGGGAATGGTTCCCTGGCAATTATTAGATAAAATTCGCAGTCGTCCGAAAATCCATTATCAACCCCAATCCGTACCCACAAAAGGAGAGGGTTTCCCCGTGGTGATGATCCAGACCTCCCGACCGAAAGCCAAGGAAATTATCGAAAAAATCGAACAAGCTGGCGGTTTGGCGGCTATTGGTTTTAACCCCGGCGAAGATCCCCTCGAAGATACCCGTTATGATCTGGGGATTCTGAAAATGGCTAACGGTGATCTCTATCTATTTGGAGAATTCGAGCAAGATGATCCCGACCACCGTAATGCTCGCCGCAATTGGCAAAAACGCATCAAAAATACCGAGGGTTATTGTGGTTTGATTATTGCCATGGGCGTAACGGGTTCCTCCTGCGGTAATCCCCAATTAAACGATATGTTAGCTCTCTACGAGGCAAAATCGATCGATAGTAAAGATTTAGACTTGGGAGTTTTGACTCTTATGCCTCACTTTGGTTAATTTGAACCGGCAGCGGCGGCTCTTTTTCAGTGATCAGTAATCAGTGAACTGAAAACTCTAATCTGATCACTGAAATCCCTAAAATTAAGCGACAATGTAAAGTAAAGTAAAACTTTCTGGACAAATTCTTAATTATGGTGTTATTCGGATTCGGAAAAAAATTAACTTTGCCCACAGTAAGGGAAGCACTACCCGGGCGATCGGAAAAAATGCCCGTACCTAGCACCCACTACGTTAACGGTCATCCTTTGCAGCCCCCCTTTCCAGGCGGTATGGAAAGCGCAATGTTTGGTTTAGGCTGTTTTTGGGGAGCAGAGCGCAAATTTTGGCAACTAGAAGGAGTTTACACCACGGCCGTAGGTTATGCGGCTGGTATCACCCCCAATCCCACCTATCAGGAAGTGTGTACCGGCATGACTGGGCATAATGAAGTGGTCTTAGTGGTCTATGATCCCAGTGTGATTTCCTACGAACAACTGTTAAAGGTTTTCTGGGAAAGTCATAATCCCACCCAAGGAATGCGTCAGGGTAATGATACGGGAACTCAGTATCGATCGGGTATCTATACCTATAGTCCCCAGCAAAAGCAATTAGCGGAAAAATCTCGCTCGATCTACCAAGAAGCCCTCAATAAAGCGGGCCATGGTCAAATTACCACGGAAATTATCGACGCACCTGAATTTTATTATGCTGAAGTTTATCATCAGCAATATTTAGCGAAAAATCCCGGCGGTTACTGCGGTTTAGGGGGAACGAAAGTGGAATGTCCGATCGCTCTTGATCTGAAGTTAAATTAAGTAGGGTTAGGAGTCAGTTATCAGTGATCAGTTATCAGTGATCAGTGATCAGTTATAATTTAGAATGTAGGTTCGGTTGAAGCATGAAACCCAACCCCCGATTATGTTACGCTACCGCTAACCCATCCTACCAATAATTGTGCCTCCCTACTTATCATTTATCATTCATAATTTAGATCACAAAATATCTTTTCTTTTTTGCAACCAATAGGTAAGGAGAAAATAAATAAGGGAATGAAGAATTAAAACTCCCCAATTCAATAACAAATTATTGATAGATAATTGATAAACTTGATTGACATCCTCAAAGGGTAAAGGGATATTAAGATTTTTTGCTTGTGCAATCATATCTTCCACCTCTACTAATACCCCGTAGGCACCAATCGACCAGCGACTAATCATCAACCATGATAGATATTTCCCCAGACCTTCTAAGCTAAATAATACCCCAGCAAAGATAATCTGAGGAATTAAAATTAAAGGTAAGGCGCTATTTGCTTGGGTGATGTTATTAACCCCAGCAGAAATTAATAAACCGAGATTAATCGCCGCAAATATAGTTAAAAATGTGGTAATAAAACAACCAATTAACCAAGTCATTAATTCCGGTTGCGGGTCAGTAAATCCCCAAAATATCACGCAGGTAATTACAATTGTTTGCAGAAAAGCTAAGGCTGCTAAAACCAGAATTTTTGAGAATAAATAGGGTAATAATCCCAGATTAACTAATCTTTCTCGCTGATAAATGGCTGATTCTTTGACAATTTCCTGTAGGGAACAGGCAAAACCTACCCACAATTGCGCGCTGGTAAAAACAAAGAGAGTTTTTAAGGCTAAAGTTGCCGATTCGATAGCATCTTCAGTCCCAGCATTATCTGCCAAAAATAAAGGATCTTTGCCCCGTAAAATCATGGCCATTAAGAAAATTCCGATCGGGGCGGTTAATAGGTATAAAATTAAACTAAATTGATCACGGATAATTAACTGGCTATAGCGTTGACATAAAACCTGTAGTTGCGACCAAAAAGATTGTTGAACCTGTTGCGGTTTACTATGATTTTGCTGAAATATTTTACCGATTCTTGCTTCAATATTATTTTTGTAGTAGTCGGATTTTTGGAAACGTTGGCATTCTTGCTCAACTTTTTCGCTAGTTTCCAGATGAATATAAATATCGGCAAAATCCCCCTGAGGTAAAGAGAAAAAATTTAAGGCCTCCCCCGGAGAACCAAAATAACATAAATTGCCTCCTTGACCAAGAAAAACTAATCGATCGCAGAGATTGATATTATTAGTAGCATGGGTGACTAGGAGAATTGTTCTGCCTTCTTTGGCCAATTTTGCCAGCAATTCCATCATCTTTTTATCTAAACCAGGGTCTAATCCCGAGGTGGGTTCATCTAAAAAGAATAATTTGGGATTAGCTAATAATTCTACCGCAATACTCACCCTTTTTAATTGACCACCGCTTAAGTCTCTGACTAAAGTATTTCTTCTTTCTAATAATTCCACCTGCTGCAGGGTTTTCTCGATCACTTCTTGGCAATTAATATCCGGAGGTAGCCTTAATTTAGAAGCGTAATATAACACTTCTCCCACGGTTAAATCCCTGTGAACGATATCGTATTGGGGAACATAACCGATTTGGGTGCGATAGATATTAAAATTCTGGCGCAGCTCTTCCCCATTCAGATAAACAGTTCCCGAGGTGGTGGGTTCAATTCCTAATAAAGTCTTTAAGAAAGTCGATTTTCCCGCACCACTTCCCCCAACAATCGCCACTAATTGACTCGGTTCGATCGGTAAGGAGATATGATTGAGAATTATCAACGGTCGTTTCTTTTTATCCCGCACCATCCTGACGATATCTTCGGCATCCAGACGGATATTATCCCCTGTATCTAATAAAACTAAGTCATCTCCCTGCAAACGAAAACTATAGGGTCCGATTCTCACCGTACAACCGTTGGCTAAAATGGCACTACCCGATACTTTTTGTCCGTCGATAAAGACTCCATTGGTGCTTTTGTCGTGGAGAATATAACGATTTTGGTTATCGCTGTCGATAATCGCGTGTTGTCGGGAAATTGTCGGAGCGTCTAAAACCACAGTGGCAGCATTATCTCGTCCTAAAACTACACTGCGATTGCTTAGGGAAACCGATTTAAAAGCTAAAGGTGGGCTTTTTACCTGTTGGTTAGGATGATAATAGGTAATCTTGACCGAATTTTTGACATCTTGACCGATATTAATCTCATCCCCATTTCGTAAAAGATAGCCCTCTTTGGGAGTAATGACGCGATTATTGATAAAAAGTTGATTGGAACTAGGATTAGTCCCGTCTCCATCGTAGATATAGTAATCATCTCCCTGACGACGAAAACAAGCTTGGACTCGACTCACCACCGTCCAGTGTTGGGGAACAACTAAATCCACCTGTTGACCATCCCGTCCCAATTTATAATTAGGACGACTCAGATTAATAGAAGGGAGAATTTCTCCCTGATTGTTAAGAATAATGTAGGGTTCTTGACTAATAACCGTTTTAATGTTAAGAGAATTGGTCATAAAAATTTGATCGGTAGATGGCGTTCGCGGGGGACGGTAAGAAGTTAAGATAGAATTAATGTCTCGATCGCTACTGTTAACCTCAGAGTCTGGAACGAACTCTAGAGATCATCTTAGTAAAACTTCTTAGGATCGATCGAGCTTGTCTAAATTCCTATTCCTAAGACCTATCCACAGGTTATCGTGCTGTTAGACGATGGTTACAACTCCTATTTCTCCTACCGCCAAGGTTTCTAAAGTCGAAGGTATCAAAGAACGCAGTAATTATCTACGAGAACCTTTGGCCAGTGAACTCCTCGAAGATACAACCCATTTTACCGATGCGGCGGTGCAGATCCTCAAATTTCACGGTTCCTATCAACAGGATAATCGCGACAATAGAGCCAAAGGTCAAGAAAAAGACTATCAAATGATGTTGCGTACCCGCAGTCCGGGGGGTTTTATTCCCGCGCAACTATATCTTACCCTCGATAGTTTGTCCGATCGCTACGGTAACGGCACTTTACGCGTGACAACTCGCCAAGGCTTCCAATTACACGGCATTTTAAAGAAAAATCTCAAAGCAACCCTCGGGGAAATTATCCGCAGTATGGGATCCACTTTAGCGGCCTGTGGTGATGTTAACCGCAATGTCACTGCACCGCCAGCCCCCTACAAAAATCGCCCCGAATACGGCTATGCTTGGGAATATGCCAATAATATCGCCGATTTGCTCACTCCCCAAACTGGAGCTTACTACGAAATTTGGCTCGATGGCGAAAAAGTGATCAGTGCAGAAGAAGCGCCAGAAGTCAAGGCATCGAGACAAAAAGATACAAATGGCATTAACAAAAACGATCCCATCGAACCGATCTACGGTCAACATTATATGCCCCGTAAGTTCAAGATGGGTGTCACCGTGCCGGGAGACAACTCCATCGATATCTACACCAATGACATCGGTTTGGTGGTGATTACCGACGCAAACGGGGAATTGCTAGGTTTTAACATCCTTGCGGGGGGTGGACTGGGAAGAACCCACAATAAGGAAGAAACTTTCCCCAGAATGGCCGATGCGATCGGTTATGTGGACAAAGAAGATGTGTACGATCTGGTAAAAGCGATCGTGGCAACCCAAAGGGATTACGGTGATCGCGGCGATCGTCGTCATGCGAGAATGAAATATGTCCTCGAAGAATGGGGAGTAGAAAAATTCCGCAGCACTGTTGAGGGTTATTTCGGCCAAAAAATTGCCCCCTACCAACCCCTCCCCGATTGGAAATATCAAGACTTTTTGGGATGGAATGAACAGGGAGACGGAAAATTATTTTTTGGTCTTTCTGTGGAGAATGGCCGGGTCAAAAATGAAGGCAGTTTTCAGCTAAAAACCGCCTTAAAAGTGATTGTCGAGCGTTTTCAGTTGCCCATGCGCTTGACGGCTAACCATAATATCATTCTCTACGAAATTGAACCCAAGGATCAGCAAGCGATCGAGGCGATCCTGAAAGAACACGGAATTATCACCAATCCCGCCGAAATTGACCCTTTAACTCGTTATGCCATGGCCTGTCCCGCTTGGCCCACCTGTGGATTAGCGATTACTGAGTCGGAAAGAATCTTACCCCAGGTGATTGAACGCATTCGCACCCTGCTTAATCGTTTAGGATTAAGCAAAGAGCAATTTGTCATCCGCATGACAGGATGTCCCAATGGCTGCGCGCGTCCCTATATGGCAGAATTAGGATTTGTGGGTAGCGCTCCCAATTCCTACCAACTCTGGTTGGGGGGAACAGCCGATCAAACTCGACTAGCGCGCCCCTATTTGGATAAAATGGCGATCGATGATCTAGAAAAGGTCTTAGAACCGATTTTCGTTTACTTCCAACAGGATCAACAAAATAACGAAACCTTCGGAGAATTCTGTCATCGAGTCAATTTCCCTGCTTTACAAGCATTTTCAGCCACCTACACACCTAAAATGACCGAAACTACTACTACTGAATCAAAACCCAAACGCGTGCGTAAAAATCAAAACCGTGTCAGCGTCCCCGATGATATGTTTGTCCGTCTCAAGGAAGCTTCGGAAACGGAAAAACGGCCAATGAATCAAATCATCAATGAGGCGCTAGAGGCCTATTTTAGCCAAAAATCCTAATCAGTTATCAGTGACCAGTTATCAGTGACCAGTTGTCAATTTAAGAGAATTAACTTTTGAGAGTTATCTGGGAAGATTACCAATAACTCTTAATTCTCGTATATATCCTCAGTCTATGCTTAAAAATGAATGAGGGAAGTCCGGTCATATCAATTTGTACGCCTCTGGTGGGAAATTATGACAATCTCACGAACTAAAACAAATCCTTGGCAAAAACGTTCCCGAAAGGATGTTAAAAAATTATCAGATAATGAAATTAATGAAAAATATGAACAAGGTGAACGAAGAATATTATTAGAAATGAATCGAGAAAAGTTGCCTAGTTTTGCTGAGTCTTTAAATAAACCTAACTATGTGAAAAAGCGTCCTTTCTATCAGAGACGGGATCGCTGGGACGCACAAAAACAATCGAGACTAATTGAATCTTTTTTGATGAATATTCCCGTACCTCCTCTGATTCTCTATGAAACTTCCTATAACTCCTATGAAGTAATGGATGGTCAACAAAGAATCACAGCAATTGAGAATTTTTATAATAACAAATTAAAATTAACAGGGTTAGAGATCTGGCCTGAATTAGAAGGAAGAACCTATGAAAGTCTTCCTGCAAAAATCAAAGATGGTATCAATCGACGAGCCATTTCAACTATAGTTGTTATTACCGAGTCTCTATCGGACCCAGAGGAAGCTTTATCTTTAAAACAACTGGTTTTTGAACGCCTCAATACAGGAGGTGTACGTTTGAGTCGACAAGAAATAAGAAACTGTCTTTACTCTGGGAAATTCAATGAACTTTTATTAAAGCTTTCTGAGAATACTATTTTTGCTAAAGCTTGGGATATTCCTATTGATGATAAAGAAGAACTTAAAGAAAATGGATTTTATAAAAAGATGGAAGATGTAGAATTAATCCTCCGTTTTTTTGCCCTGAGGGATATTGATCAATATACTGGTAATTTATCTAAATATCTGGATAATTATATGATGAAAAAAAGTCTTAATTTTTCCGACGAGAATATCCAAGAGTTCGAGCAACTATTTAACCAAACTATAGAGTTAGTATCTAACATTTATCAGGATCAGTTATTTAAGCCTTTCGATAGTAAAACCAAAACACATAAATCGAAAGCTTATAAAGTTTACTATGATGCAGTGATGATCAGTTTCAGCAACCATTTATCTGATTATCAAGAATTAATTACTAGAAAATCAGCGATAATTGATGAAACTATCAGCTTATTTACTCAAGATTCCCAGGGAATTACTCATCAAGATAAAAAATTAAAAAAAGGACTTTTCACCGGAGAAGGGGATACAAAAGATGATTTTAAAGCTCGTATTCAAATTTTTGATTCTCTGATTCAACGAGTTCTTAAGCAGAGTATTTGAGAATGTTTGAAGGACTTTTAAATAACCTAAAGGATGAGATAAAGACCATTCGATCAATAATTAATATCAGTGAAAAACTTAGAGAAATTATTGCGGATAATCCTTCACAACTCAACACAGAAGACTTAAAATATCTTCAAGCAAATGCTCCTTTAGGAGACAAGTGGCTAGTTAACGATCATTGTTCATCTATCACAAGGTTATATGCTCTTTACGAAAATTTTGTCGAAAATCTAGTGGGAGATTGGATTATTTTGCTGCCTCAATTATATAGTTGCTATCAAGATTTACCTGAATCTGTAAGAAATAAGCATCAGACTGGTTGTGCTACATTACTGGGCAATGAAAATAAAAGAAATCGCTTCGATTCTCTTTCAGAGAGGGACAGTATCAAAAATTTATTTGATACTGAATACAAAAATACAACTAAATATAATCTCACATCAGCTGCTTTTTTGTTACATGAAGCTAATCTGAGAAAAGATCAATTAACCAGACTTTTAGTCGATGCTGGCATATCTGCAACTGATTCTTGGCAATGGATAGAAAATCATAAAAAAGTTAAGAATTTTATTGACAATAATAGTAGGGGTAGTGTGGAAAATGAATTAAAGAATTTTATAGAACTTCGTAATAATTCTGCTCATGGTAAAGAAATAGATACCGTTCTTAATGCCAATGAGTTACTACAATTATGTGATTTTGTCGAAGCTATATCTCAAGCTATGAGTGAATTAGTTCTTTATTGCTTTGTTGATAGGAAGAAAAAGATAGGAAAGCTTCAAAAGATCGGTAAAGTTGTCAATTGGTATCAACAGCAACAAGCTTGTGCTATCAAAATATCAGATGAGCCACAGGAACCCAATAAAAGACTAGAAGTTGGTAAAAAAGTTTTTTTAGTCAGTGAAAATAAAAAAATATGTAAAAATGCTATTATTGAAAGTATTCAAGTTAATAAAAATGGCAAAAATACCCCTCGCCGAAGAATTCCAATAAGAGAGATAAAAGATTCTGAAATAGGCTTAAAATTTGACAAAGAAAGTCAAAAAGGATTAGAAGTTTATTTAGTTATTTCGGAATGATTGAAATGAATATAGCGTTTCTGGTAAATGTGAATTATAACCAGATTTGGCATCATTTCCCCACTTCCCAACCCCTCACGGATTACTTTTTACTGTTTACTAAAAAATCTCTTGTTTCTTAATCAAATTCTGCTTTTAGATCCCGACGCATTAATTCATAAACGGCAACTTGGGGAGAAATTTCCCCGCGCAAAAGACGATCAACTTGACAGGTAATCGGTACATATAAATTTTTTTCTTGGGCAATTCTCATCAAAACTTCTGTGGTATTTATTCCTTCGGCAGTTCCCTCTAATTTCGCCAAAACTTCCGGCAAAGATAAACCTAAAGCTAATTGATAACCCACTTGATAATTGCGGGATAAAGGACTATTACAGGTAGCTAATAAATCCCCTAAACCCGATAAACCGAAGAAAGTTTCTTGACAACCTCCTAGACAAGTTCCCACCCGAATTATTTCCGGTAAAGCGCGAGTTAATAGGGCAGATTTGGCATTAGTACCTAACTGTAAACCATCACAAACCCCAGAAGCGATCGCCATGACATTTTTAAGAGTGCCACCTAACTCAGTCCCCAAGGGATCGCTATTCAGATAAACCCGAAAAGATTCGCCAGATAATAATTTTTGTAACAATATTGCTGCTTTTTGCTGATAACTTGCTACCACCGTCGCAGCGGGTAAACCTTGATTAATTTCTTTAGCTAAATTAGGACCGGAAAGAACCACAAGGGGATTAGCAGGAAAAGCTTGATTCCAGAGATGAAAAGGGGTACGAGTGGTGATTGGCTCTAATCCTTTAGTGGCGGTGACGATAATTGTGGAAGAATTTAATTGTAATTGCTGTAATTGTTCGATCGTGGGAACAACTCCTTTAATCGAAACTGCTGAAATAATTACATCAGTATCTGCTATAATAGTCCCTAAATCTTCCCCAGTATGACGCGACCAAACCCTAACAGCTAAGTGATTACGTCTAGCCAAATTAGCGAGAGTTTGTCCCCAAATTCCCCCACCTATAACCGTAATTTTCTTGGCATTTTCTAACAACTTTTATGATCCTCCTTGTTAGTGATCCCTGATCAGTGACTGGTTAGAAAGCATTCGATTGTAAGGTTATGAGTCTTAAATGAAATTATTGACCGATTCCTGATAAGTAGGTAGGTGTTAAAAGTTGTCTGATCCCCCCTTATCAAGGGGGGCAAGGGGGATCCCCCCGCCTATCGGCACCCCCCTTATCAAGGGGGGCAGGGGGGATCAGAGACAAAATCTATCTTCAATTTAATTATAACTACTTACTTAACTGTTCCCTGATAACTGAAAAAAATGACACCCTATCGCAATCCTGCCCCCACTGTTGATATTATCATCGAACTGATCGACTCGCCCCACCGTCCGATCGTACTAATTGAGAGAAAAAATCCGCCCTTTGGCTGGGCAATTCCGGGGGGATTCGTGGACTACGGCGAATCGGTGGAAACGGCGGCCATTCGGGAAGCTTACGAGGAAATCAGCTTGCAGGTGCAGTTAATCGAGCAATTTCACGTCTATTCCGATCCTAGCCGCGATGCACGTCAACACACCATTAGTATCGTTTTTATCGCCACGGCAAAAGGAAAACCGATCGCTGCCGATGATGCCAAAAAAGTCGGGATTTTTCATCTCTGGGAATTCCCCCAACCTTTATGCTTTGATCACGATCGCATCCTCAATGATTATCGTCGTTATCGGGATTATAAAATCCGTCCCACATATTAGACCCCAACTTAGCTATAAAAGCAATCCTTGCCAAAAACGTCCCCGAAAAAACTTAAAAAATTAGACACTTCTGAGGGCGACAATCGGTTCCAATTTAGAGGCACGATAGGCGGGAAAAACGCCAAAAAAGAGACCAATACCCGTGGAAACGCTCAAAGACAGGGCGACGGCGGTGGCGGAAACAGTGGCAGCCAGGGGGGAGAAACTGGAGACAAGAACGATCGCTCCCGCACCGACGAGAATACCAAGCGCACCGCCAGCGATGGAAACGAGAGTTGATTCAATCAGGAATTGTAAGAGAATATCCTGTTCTCTGGCTCCGATCGCTTTTCTTAGTCCGATTTCCCCAGTTCTTTCCGAAACCGAAACGAGCATAATATTCATCACCCCGATACCCCCGACAATCAGGGAAATACCGGCGATTAGAGCCAAAAGTAGGGTGAGACCCTGGGTAATCGTGCCGAAGATTTCGATCATCTGTTTAGCAGTTTCGACGCGAAAATCATCCTCAGCGACGATTTTATGGCGTAAACGCAGAAGATTCTGGATTTGGAACTTAGCGGCCCGGATTTCCTCCCCCGATCGCGCGGTGAGACTAATCCAACTCAACTCGACACCGTAGGCAGAGGTTTTGCCCACCAGTTGCGAGTTCATGGTGCTAAGGGGAATAATCAGCATTTCATCCTGATTATTGCCAAAAAAGGAGCCTTTCGCCTCTAAAATCCCGATCACCTCAAAACTGAGATTTTTGATCCGCAGCTGTTGACCGAGGGGATTTTGGGTGGGGAAAAGTTGCGCTACCACTTCACGGCCGATTACCGTTACTCGTTTGTTGCGGGCTAGATCGATATTATTGATAAAACGACCTTTTTCTAGGGTAAAATTGCGAACAGAAGCGTATTCTGGGGTGCTTCCCGTCACTAGAGCCGTCATGTTGCGATTACGATAGGAAATCAAGAAACGAGCGTTTATTTCTGGGGCGACTTCGGCGACGGTGGGAACCTGTTTGGCGATCGCCTGAGCATCGGCTAAAACTAGGGTTTTCGGTAAATCAACGGTTGTATTGCGTGCTTGTCGCGACCCCGGCACCACAAAAATGGTATTGGGTCCCAAGTTAGCAAACTGGTCATTGGCTAAGGTTTGCGCCCCTTGGCCAATACCGATCATGGCCACCACCGAAGCGTTACCGATGATAATTCCTAACATGGTCAGGCCGCTACGCACTTTATTGGCCCTTAGGGTGGAGACGGCCATTTTTAAACTTTCGATGATAAACATATCAGTTATCAGTTATCAGTTATCAGTTATCAGTTATCAGTTATCAGTTATCAGTTATCAGTTAGATAGTTGTAGGGTTTTGGGGTTTTGGGGTATTAGTTGAATTCCCCCATTTCCCCATTCCCCCATTCCCCCATTTCCCGAATCCTGACCTAGCATAAAAAAGACAATTTAGGAATACTTGTTAAAGAAAATTATTGAGATTTTTGATTAGTTTTTGAGGTATCTTCAGCCCCTTCGGGGAGATCGATAAAGACCTTTTCTCCAACTTCCAAACCTGATAAAATTTGAGTTTTATCGTCTAAGACCAAACCGATCGAAACGGGTTTAAAACCGGGTTTATTTGCGGCATCGGGAACTAAAACCCCTGACTTGCCTTCCCTGGTGACAATGGCGACAGTCGGCACAACGAGGGCATTATCTAACTGCTGGCCGACAAAAGTTACATCTACATTCATTTTTGATTTGAGTTTGTCCCGTCCCGTTACCAAACCGATTCTGACCTCAAAAGAAGTAACATTATTCTCGATAATTGCTTCGGGAGCCACAAGAATAACTCGACCTTCAAAGACTTCTTCAGGAAAAGCATCGGCGACAATTCGCACTGGTTGGCCGCGCTGCAATAAACCCACATCTACTTCCGGCACTTTAGCAATCACTTCCAATCCCGATGCTAGGGCGATAATCGAGGTGGAAGTGGCGGAAGCGGTACTAGAGGCCGAAGTGGTGGGAGTGACAAAAGAACCCTCAGTGGCGTATTTTTGGGTGACGATGCCATCAAAGGGAGCAGTAATAACCGTATCGCGGTATTGAATCTTAATTTGCTCTAAACTGGCCCTAGCAGCTGCTACAGATGATTCTAGTCGAGCCAGCTCGGTTTCTTGGGTTTTTTGGCGTTGTTCGAGGGCAAATTTTGCTTCTGCGATCGCTGCTGCCGCTCCTATCATTTCCTGCTCAATTCCGGCTACTTCTGGGGAAGCGGTTTTATCCGCTTGTTCCAAACGGCGGATCGATTCGTCTAAATTGGCTTTAGCGTTGAGATATTCATTGAGGACGGCATCAAATTGGTCTTGAGCGATCGCCCCTTCCCGGACTAAATTTTCATTGCGTTTAACCCGATTTTCTGCTAGTCGAAACCGGGATTGGGCCGCTTGTACCTGAGCTTGCAGCTGGTCTAAATCTTTCGGAATTCTTTCTTTGGCCTGAGCTAAACGGGCTTCTAATTGCTTATAACTGGCCTGGGCCTGATAAAATCGGGCTTGTAATTGCCGGATATCTTCCGGAATACTGCGTTTAGCCTGTTCCAGACTGGCTAGAGCTTCCCGTAGATGCGCTTCTGACTGCATTCCTTGGGCATATACCTCTAAATTATCCATGACGGCGAGGGTTTGTCCCTTTTTAACGATCATGCCCTGATCTACCAATAATCGCACTAATCGGCCAGGGTTTTTCGGGCTAATGTTGACACTTTGGATTGGTTCCACCCTACCACTAGCTTTAATTTCCACAGCGAGGGTTTCCCGTTGAGCAGGAACGGTCATTTCCGCCAATTCTACGCCAGGAGGAGGAGTTTGCAACAAACGATAAGAAACCACTCCCACCGCCAGAAAACTACTAGCCATGAGTCCGAATATCCAAAATAGGGGGCGATTTGATTTTCCCAACACGGTTATTGCCATCGATCAGCCAAAAGTTAATTGGTTATATACTAACGTCTCTAGAGTTGCCTTTGTTGTTTCTTTAGCCAACAACTCCCAAGCGAGATAGACTGATTAAAAAAGGCCTATCCCAGGGGTAAACTGTGCCAAAACTTCGATTAATCATTTCTTTGCTCATTTTTTTCGTCGCTGGCAGCCCGCCAGCTTTTTCCCAAGCGCTACTCCCCTACGCCATCGAACCGGAGTTAGAACAGATGGAACAAGCGGGAATTGAAATGGCTGAGGATGCTATCCAATTAGCTCGTTTTCGCCGTACCGATGCAGCCCTCGGACGGGCTAGGTTAGCGGTGCAGTTGGCCCCTCATCTCTATCAAACTTGGTTTATTCTCGGTAGTTTATATCTGCAAGACGATCAGGTACAACCCGGTATCGAGGCATTAAATCAATCTTTGTCCCTTGCTCCCGCCGATGCCCACGCTAATATTAAATTTTCTCTCGGTAGTGCTTATTTTCAGAATCAAGATTACCAGTCTGCTATTGCCCAGATTGAAGCGGGTTTGCAAATTAAACCCGATGTCTCCCCCGCTCTTTTTGATCTCGGTAATTCCTATCTCAAGTTAGCACAATATCCTGATGCGATCGCAGCTTACGAAAAGGCTGTTAGTCAAGATAAAAATTTTTGGCCGGCTATTAATAATATTGGTTTAGTTAAATACGAACAGGGTGATAAGGAAGCCGCTCTTAAAGATTGGCGGGCCGCTTTGAAAATTGATCCTAAACAGCCGGAACCTCAGTTAGCTATTGCGGTGGCTATTTATAGTCAAGGAAAAACCGAGGAGGGCATCAAATTAGCTCAGGCCGCTCTCACTAGCGATAGTCGTTATGTCAGTCTAAAATTTTTAGAGGAAAATCTCTGGGGTCAACGTCTTCTGCAAGACACGGAGAAAATGTTTAATCATCCCCAAATGAAAGATTTTATCGCTCGTTTGCCACAACCAACCCCAGAAGCGGACGAAGAAAATTAAGCTGATGGCAGCAAGCATTAAGATAACCCCTTAGTTAATTGGCTAGGAATTCTTGAGGCTTGCTCTAACTAATTAGGGCTGGCTGAATATCGTTAGCAGCTTTGCTAAAAAATGGTTTTGGGACTTTATTAGCAAAACAACAAATTTTTTGCCGCAAACCCCACAGACAGTACAATTATTACAGTTAAGGGTTTGAAAGGCCTAGGATGATGGCAAAGCAATCAGGGGCGATCGCGGTAACAGAACATGATAATAAATGTCCCGAATGTCTGCACTTGGAGATTTCGGGAGAACCCGTTGCGCCTGAGTCGAAGGGACTTTTTTCGCTTTTGAAAAAGTCTGAACCAGAGGCGTTTTCCCTATCGGTGCGGATTATTTTTAATCAGCAGTGGCTTGATTTTCGCTTTGGACGGGTTAAGTTTGGTTTGCGGGGGGGAGAGTTACGCTTAAAACTGGAGAATGGCCAAATGCCTTCTGAGTTGAGAAATGAAGCGTTGAAAAAGATTTTAGCAAGGGAATTAGAGATTGAACGTCAGTTAGGGGGAGAACAGGAAAGCAAGTCTCAACTAGAAGGTTCTGCAACTCCTGATTTATGGAAAGCAAGCTTAAAGGGAGTTAGAGAAAAGCGTCAGAAAGAGTCCCAGGGGGATAAGTTTCAGCTTAAAATAGCGCAAATTAGTCACAAGGGAGCAAATAATCAGCCTGTGTGGGTGTTCGAGAATAGGACAGGTGAGCCTGTTTTGATTGGGGAATTAGCGGATTCCCTGGGTAAAATGTTAATTGCGGGTGTTCCCTGGAGCGTTGAAGCGACATTTACTCATGAAATGCGTCAGGTTGTGATTACGGGTTTAGAAAATTTATTTAAAGATGATATTTCTGGACACAAATTAAACGTATTTGAGTTAGCAGTAGCTAAGTTATTTTTAAAGCATAAAACCCAACCCTATCTAAGTCGTCAGGTATTACGTTATGAGTGATGCAGATTTTATTCGAGAAGTTGAAGAACTGTACCTGCGTCTTGCTAATGCAGATACAGATGATCTGGTTGAGTTAGCTAAACTTGCGGGTTTAGACCCTAAAACAGATTTAGCCGACTCTGTTTGGGTTCCCTATCCCAGCTTTGGGGAATTTCGCCAAAACACCTTAGCGGCGGCGGTGCTGACAGATTATCTAAAAGAGCATGGGATAGAGGTAGATGCTGCGGCGGCTGATAATGCTCAAGTGGTACTACCCAAGCTAGGTAAACTGGAAGCTGTATTGATTCCTCAAGACTCTGGTGAAGAACTGTTAGATTTAAGCCAAATTAGGGTCGAAATTGACCTAAATCCGGCAACATTGGCCTATATTTTAATCGAGTTAGGGGAAGGAGGAGCTTGGTTAACTGGGGTTCTGTTGAGTTCGGACCTGCGTCAGGATTTCCCAGAAGGCGGTGCGGTGTCCTTGGCGATGAGGAAACCTATATCGGCGCTGTGGGAGGCTTACCGTCGGTGGGAAAACTGTCAGCAAATCATGGCGCAGTATATCGATAAACAAGGCTGGTCAGTGGAACAGCGATCGGAGGTAATCACAGTGTTAAACTGGGTCTGGGACTATCGGCAGGACTATGAGCGTCCGACGCTATTAAAGGAGTTTTTAGAAGAGAAGGCCAGCGAGAATCATGAGAATTTTAAACCCTTAGTCTCGCGTCCGGAAGGGGTAAAGGAAGCAACGCCTGAGCCGTCTTCAGAGGGTGCGGTGGACTGGCTAGAGGTGGCGATGGATTTGCTTGATGAATTGGGAAAATGTATTTAAAAATAATAATATCAGAATGTAGGGTGCGTTGGGGGTACGGGCGAAGCATTCGGATAGAAAATCTAGGGTTTCAGTAATAGGTTATTGTCCGAATGCTTCGCCCCTACTCAATCATCTAACAATCCGTCGTAACGCACCACATCTATCATTAATTTAACTACTACTTGGTGCGTTACGCTATCGAAGGGCGCACCCTACTAATACTGTTCCCTGTTCCCTGTTATAAAATAGTAAGGTGATCATTAAAAAAGAGGTCAACAGATGCAAAACTTACGTCAGGTTTCTTTACTAACAAGTGGACAAGAGCAAGTCTTAAATATTCCTCCTGAACTTGCCTTATCAAGCACAGAGGTTTTGTTACGCAAAGAAGGTCATCGCTTAATCATTGAGCCGATTTCTTCCGGTTCTCTAATTTCTTTGCTGACTACTTTGCCAGACATTACAGACAATTTTCCTGATATAGATGAAGGGTTGCTTCCCCTTGATGACATTACATTTTAGTACCACCCAATGACCTATCAATATCTGCTTGATACTAACATCCTATCACATTTGATCAGGTATCCCCAAGGTCAGGTTTTCCAGCATATTGTGGATGTCGGCGAAGAAAGCGTTTGTACGAGCATCATTGTGGCGTGTGAATTAAGATTTGGAGTGGTTAAAAGTGGTTCCTACCGTCTGGTACAGCAACTAGAACGCATCCTTGAGTTCTTGACAGTTTTGCCATTAGAATCAACTGTAGATAAGCACTATGCCCTAATTCGTAAACATTTGGAGCAAGCAGGAACCCCAATCGGTCCAAATGATTTACTGATTGCTGCTCATTCTCTAGCGCTTGATTTGACTCTTGTTACCGCAAATATTCGTGAATTTGAGCGTGTTCCTGGTTTAAAGTTAGAGAATTGGTTGATTGATGATGAGAAAATCAGTCAAATTTGATCAGATTAAAAAATGTAGAATGGTAAAATGTAGGGTGCGTTAGACGGCGATAATCTCTGCTTAAACTTAAATCTAACAATCCGTCGTAACGCACCACATCTATCATTAATTTATTTGGTGCGTTACGCTATCGAAGGGCGCACCCTACTACAACCTAAAACCAATCATGAACGAAGCAAGAATAGAAGCTTACTTAGCCCTAATCCAAGCGCTCCTCCAGTGCGAAAATGGTCTGGAACCAGCACTATTACAAGCTAACGCGGAATTAGTTGATGCAGGCTTAGTCGCTGTGATGAAGCAGTATGCAGACTTCTTAGAACAGCAAGGACAAAGCAATAACGGGAGATGGTTGCTGAATATGGCGCAACAGTTAGAGCAAATTTTAGACCCACCAAGAGACAACCAAGACCTCTACATCAGTTTTTTACAAACCCTACTGCAAACTATCGCAGAAAGTGACGGAAACCCCCAAGCAATTTATCCCCTGCTCGACAATAACCTCCATCTCTTAGATGAAAACTTAGTTAACCTCCTCCGTGCTTGGGGAAATGATACCAAGGAACAAGCCAGTCCAGAGGAAACTTACGGACTAGGGGTACTCCTCTATCGTCTTGCTGATGCTTTTTCTAGGTTTACTAAAGGTAATCCACGCATTAACCTAGCCATTGCCGTCTATGGATACGAGTTTTGTGCTGCAACTGAACGCCAACCGGGATTAGAAAGGGAGTTAGCCACAACCCTCAATAATCTGGGCAATGCCTACCTCACCCAAGCCCAACTGGGGCAAGAGCCAGTGGCCAACCTAGAACAGGCGATCGCCGCCTACAACGAAGCCACCACCATCCGCCGCCAACCGGGATTAGAAAGGGATTTAGCCCAAACCCTCAATAATCTGGGCAATGCCTACCGCACCCAGTCCCAACTAGGGAAAGAGCCGGTAGTTAACCTAGAACGGGCGATCGCCGCCTATACCGAAGCCACCACCATCAGCCGCCAACCCGGATTAGAAAGGGATTTAGCCGTTACCCTCAATAATCTGGGCAAAGCCTACCTCACCCAGGCCGGACTAGGGAAAGAGCCGGTAGCCAACCTAGAACGGGCGATCGCCGCCTACACCGAAGCCACCACCATCTTCCGCCAACCCGGATTAGAAAGGGATTTAGCCCAAACCCTCAATAATCTG
>NZ_JAQMSY010000258.1:0-4585 GCF_028329095.1 Microcystis sp. CS-574 | reverse complement strand
GGTGTGGGGTGTGGGGTGTGGGGTGTGGGAAGTGGGAAGTGGGAAGAATAAATAAAAATAATCTTCTGACGACCGACGACCGACTCCTAACCCCACCAACAAACTTTTTGCCGCAAACCATAAATAATTATAAGTAGGGAGGCACAATTATTTGTAGGATGGGTTAGCGGTAGCGTAACATAATCGGGCGTTGGGTTTCATGCTTCAACCCAACCTACCTTCATCTTATATTTAATTCCACCCACCCACTTAACTTGTCAAAAATTATAAAAAATGATCGAGCAGAAAACTACTATTAAAAATCTGGCTTTAATTGCTGGTGTGCATGGCAATGAACTAACTCCCGCTTATTTGGTTAAATACCTGCAAAACTCACCTAATCTTATTGCTCGCAGCAGTTTTCAATCCCACAGTCTCATCGCTAACCCCTTGGCCCTAAAGCAACGAGTTAGATATATCGATACGGATTTAAATCGTTGTTTTAACCAGAAAGATTTAGTGAATCCCGATTGTCAGCAATACGAACAAAAACGAGCCAAAAAAATAGTCAAAGAAATCCGAGAAAAATCCATTGATTTATTAATCGATATTCACAGCACCACATCTAACATGATGCTGGCGATTATTTATTCTAATCCCCATCCTTGGCTATTAAAACTCTTTACCTATCTGACTAAAATTAATCCTGATGTGCGCTTAATTTATCATCCCGTCAGCGAGGAAGAAAATCATTTTCTGAAAGGAATTTGTCCCCTAGCTTTTACCCTAGAAATCGGTCCAATTAACCATGGTGTCATCTGTCCCTATCTTTTTCGTCAAACCGAAACACTTATCTATCAAATCCTAGACTATATCGAACAGGAAAATTATCTCGCTGCCCATCTCGATACTTTCAGCGAATCCCTAACAGTTTACCAACGTTTAGGCTCGATCGATTATCCTAGGGATGAACAGGGTGAAATTAAAGCCATGTTACATCCTCAGATTCTCCAACGAGATTATCAGGCAATTCAACCCAATCAACCGATTTTTCTAGGATTTGATGGTCAGGAAATTATCTATCGTGGTGAATCTGAATTATATCCTATCTTTGTCGGAGAATCTTCCTACAAAGAAAAGGGAATCGCCCTTTGTTGGACAGAAAAAAAACAAATCAATATTAATTAGTACCTCCACAGCAGTTTTACTGACAAAAAACAGGTCTAAATAAGGGAAAAGCCACTATGACCTTTACTTCTGATTCTTTTTTAGCGGAACGTTACCGACTACAACAACGCCTGGGAAATACCGCTATCGGTCGTCAAACTTGGTTAGCTACCGATGTATTATCTCAAGAATCGGTAATTATTAAACTCCTCGCTTTTAGTCCCCAGATGGAGTGGGAAGAATTAAAATTATTTGAACGGGAGGCAGCCGTCTTAGCTTCTCTCCATCATCCCCGTATTCCCCGCTATCGCGATTATTTTTCCCTCGATAAAAATCAAGGTGATGGGATTCCTTGGTTTGTACTTGTACAAGATTATATACCGGGAGAATCCTTAAGTGATCACTTAGAAAGGGGGCAACGTTTCACCGCTACGGTAATTCGGACTATTGCCCAAGAAGTTCTCGAAATTCTCATCTATTTGCATGAATTATCGCCCCCAGTATTACATCGAGATATTAAACCTAGTAATTTAATTATTAACTCGGAAAATAACGTTTATTTAGTAGATTTTGGGGCAGTCCAGTCCAGGGGTGCAGTGACGGGAGTTACTTTTACCGTGGTGGGGACGAGTGGTTATGCACCCCTAGAACAATTTTGGGGCCGAGCAGTTCCGGGTTCTGATTTATATGCCTTGGGTATGACTTTAATTCATTTATTGACGGGAATTGTGCCGATAGAACTGCCCCATCGCGACTCTAAAATTCAGTTTCGCCAACTGGTGACAATCGATGATGATTTAATCGATTGGTTAGAAACTATGACCGATATGGCGGTAGAAAAGCGGTTTAAAAGTGCCAGAGAAGCCCTGAAATTTCTCCAACATCCCTACTATCGCCAAGTATCAAGTTTAATCGATCCTAAGAAATTACCAAAACCTCCCCACAGTTCCATCCGCATCGCTAAACATAGGGATAATTTAGAGATTAATTTACCACCAAAAATTAAGCTACCTTCCGATGCGCCTACCCTCTGCTCTTTGGCGATTGTCCTTACTGTCACTGTTTTTATCTCCCCTATTCTTACCTTTATTATAGCTCTAATTGGTTTTATTTGTTTGCGTGAGATGCAATTAATTCTTACCCCTCAAGAAGTTTTAATTAAATATAAACTTTTCAATTTTATCTACAAAAAATTTGCTTTTAAAACTCAAGACTTATGGGGTATTTTTCTCCATAGCAACGGCACGGAAGGCAACTATCAGATTCGTCTGCGGACGGCTAAAAATTATTATCTTATCGGTCAAAATCTCCGCGAGGATGAATGTCTCTGGTTAGGACAGGAAATCCAAGATTGGTTAAATTTTATCAAATATAACGTTTCTCATCAAGAGGAAGTGTAGCCCGACAAGGTATCTTCTCCTGGCTCTCTTGGATTTGGTGGGTAAAATGTATTCTAAGATACATTCCTCCTAGCGAGGGGGTGGAACGAACCACAAAGACACAAAGGACACAAAGATTGATCGATCCTATGTAAGTTTAACTTATCACACAGAACCTAGAAGAGCCTTCTCCTGACTCCCCAAAAGGAAAACCTTGTACCTCATCTCAAGAAATCTGGGGAATTAGTCGGTAGGTATTTTCCCTTTTTTAACCTTAATTTTGCAAAGATTAACCTATCTTGATATAATAACAACTGATTGGCATTCCCTTAGCTACAGGACGGCAATTATTAAATCGAATTAGGAATCACAAAAAAACAGCCATGAAATGTTAGTTATTAGTGGAGAATAAAAAATGATTTCTGAAATTTACCAAAAAGTCAGCTTGTTAGTTTTGTATCAAGGGGTTTTTGATAATGCTATTGGCAAGGCATTTATTACCCTATTATCTACGGATAATATTGCCGATTTTCTTAAAGCCTATGGTCAATGGTTTCAAGCTTTAGCATCTAAAGATATCAGTTGGAATGATTTTCTAGTCGAACAAATTTTATTAGATGACAATCCCTTTAGTCAACAGGTACAGAAAAAAAGTTTTTGGGAGTTACCCGAATCTTTAATTAATGGCGTGAAACAGGATTTATCTATCCTTCAATCTCTCTATAATTCTAGCATTTATAGTCTCAGCAATTCGACAATTTTGGAACAAATTAAATTTCTCAGTTTCCCCGCTTGGGAAATGGACAATAAATTAGAAAGTTTTTTACATTCCGGTTTAGATTGGAGGGAATTAGTTGAAGATTTAGCAGATTATTATCGCGAATGTGGTACGGGAATTTTTGCCCGTTATCAAGCTTTAAGGTGGCAAGAAGGTCGATTACAAGGAATTACTCATCCCGATCCCGTGCAGATTCAAGAAATAGTCGGTTATGAAATGCCCAAGGAAACCTTGATTAAAAACACTGAGTTTTTATTAGCAGGTTATCCCGCTTTAAATGTGCTACTCTATGGCAGTCGTGGTTCGGGAAAATCCTCTCTAGTCAAGGGATTATTGCAAAAATACCATAGTCAAGGATTGCGCTTAATTGAAGTGGCCAAATCCCAATTAAAAGACCTACCATTAATTATTGAAATTCTGCGATATTTACCGCAAAAATTTATTATCTTTGTCGATGATTTATCCTTTGAAGAAGATGATGAAGCTTTTAAAGCTTTAAAGGTTGTTTTAGAGGGAAGTATCACCGCTAGACCGAAAAATGTCGTAGTTTATGCCACTTCTAATCGCCGACATTTAGTCAGAGAATTTTTTGCCGATCGACCCCGACCAAAAGATGGGGATGAAGTGCATAATTGGGACACAGTACAAGAAAAATTATCCTTTAGTGATCGCTTTGGTTTAACCCTAACTTTTGAACCAGCTAATCAAGAAAAGTATCTGGAAATAGTGCGTCATTTAGCCAGTTTAGCTAAATTAAAAATTAGCTTAGAAGACTTAGAATTTCGTGCCAAACAATGGGCAACCCAACATAATGGGCGATCGGGAAGAACTGCCAGACAATTTGTTGATTTTCTCCAAGGGGAATTAGAATTAAATAGGTAGCATTAATTGTGTTATGATTAAATAAAAGAATATCTAATCTGGAAAAATGTTGACTCAATCTCCTCCCAAAACCCTCAGCTTAGAAGAATATCGTAATTTAGAAACCATTGCCGAGGTTAAACACGAATATCACGACGGGGAAATTATCGAGATGACAGGGGGAAGCATCAATCATAATAGTATTCTCATTAATCTTATTGTCCTGCTAAAATTAGCTTTAAGAGGAACTAATTATCGTCTTCAATCTAGCGATCTACGTCTATGGATACCCCAGTATAATCGCGGTTTATACCCAGATTTAATGATCATTGCTGGGGAACCATTATTTAGTGATAATCGCAACGATGAAATTTTAAATCCCTGTGTAATTATCGAAGTTTTATCCCCTTCCACCTCTAGT